>CAZWZZ010000440.1:0-5799 GCA_964638395.1 uncultured Caldilineaceae bacterium | reverse complement strand
CCAATTCCAATTGGCTATACCCCCCGAGCAGCAACTTGTTGCCCCATCTCCGCCGGGTCCTAGAAAATGTTGATTATAACCATTTTGCCCACTGAAAAAAGCACCGTAATGAGGCCCGCCGTCCCAAAATGCGTATCCAACACTGTTAGCAGTTGTGGTACTCCAAAATCCACTCAATGGTGCAGCCTCAGTTGTTGCGGGCAGGGCAAGTCCTCCCCACAAGGTCAAGAAGAGTATCATAACAATAACACCCGTTTTGAACAAGTGTGTACCTTTATCATTTTGTATTTCCATAATACTATTTCCTTTCGGCACTATTATTAATTTTGGCATTGATGTTCGCGAACAGCCCCATTCTAGCAAAACCAAATAACAAACACCAGAGTCCAAAGTGCCGATTCCCCTAAACCAAAGACCGATCTTTCAGATCGGCCTTTGGTAGGATACAACGTCGTCCCAAAGTACAAGAAGGCTGAGTTTTACCTCAATCCAACCGGTACTTTAGAACTATCTCAAGCTAACCTGTGGTTTAGGTGGGCTCATCCTTTCGATCAGCGGAACGTCCACCCAGCGCTAAACGGACAACTAGCTACATATCACTTTGCCCCGAACCCCTCCGACCACCGATCCCCGCTCGGCGATGAACTCGCCGAGCTATCCAACAGCACCCCATCAATGGGGTTTCAGTGGCAAAACCGGATTGATCCGGTGCTGTTTTGTAGCCCGGATCATTTATGTCCGGGTAGGGTTGGTCAAAAGACAAGGTTATTTGCAAAAGTGATATGTGGCTAGAACGGACAACGGCAGCCCGATTGTCCACCTCTAATTTGCTCAGGATGTTGCTGACGTGAGACTTGACCGTACTCAGACTTAGAGACAATCGCTCGGCAATCTCCTGGTTCGATAAGCCTCGGGCCACCAGCTCGAAGACATCTCGCTCCCGGCTGGTCAGGGATTCTATCGTCGCGGTTTCACAATCGAGAGAAATTCAACCGCCCGGCTTATGGCACATCAAATTGAAAAATCCACGGCCCCGCGGGTCTCATTTGTTTATCAACATTTGTCTTATGAAATCCAACTAATTCAGTAACGGTCATCGTCCACTGCCCTGGTTGATCGGCTAGAGCATAAGGAAAAATGAGACGGTGGCAAAATTCCTGGTCGCTTTGATGAAACAGGGTCATCGCTCCGACAGACAGAGGAGCGCCTTGCCCGGTATCTATCTCGGTGATAGGATTCCAGTCGGTGAAAGCCTCACCCTCTGCGGGCGGGGTGACACACATAATTGCCTCTGTTTGTGATGGGGTAATGGATACCTCTTCCAAACGTACCTGAATCCCGCCTACCTCAACCGTCTGCTGTATCGATAGGGTCTGGCTAGGCAAAAAGGGAATAGTGAATTTGAAGATGAATGGCCCCACCTCATCACCGGTAGTTGGGTCTGGCAGTTCCAACAGTTGATCCGCTGGAATTTTTTCTACCGAGCCATACTGATCGAGTAATTTGTTGAACTTTGGGGGATAGACAAATTCCTCGGTATATATCGCCAACTGCAAATCCAGTTGGCGAGGCGCGTCCTGAATGACCGTAGTATCAAAGGATAAGTTGTAGCCTCCTGTACCGTCGCCGTGACCGATGGTTGGAGGGAGATCGGTATTAGGCAGCCAGGTCAGAGTCAAGTTCCGGGGCTTATAGTGATGTCCCTCTGGCACTTCCAGCGTATAACCTATGGTTATTCGGTTCGCATCAGCATAGGCTTGCTCAACAATGATCGTCACGCCGGCAATAGTCTGGGACAGATGAAGAGGCTGGACTAAATCAGTTTCCTCGACGTGCTTGAGACCAGGGTCGGTTTGAAACAACTGACGCAAAATGGGGCTAATCGCATAAGCAACAGTACTGAACATCAAAAGCAATATAATCGTTAAACCAATCCATCCCAGTCGAGTAACGGGTCGATAGCGATAGTCTCTAAACCGGGTCGTTGGAGGCTCCAGTTGAGCCTGGATTGTCGGCCATAAGTCCAGATTAGCAGGCATGGCTTCTTCAGCCATACCCTTAAGACCGCTGACTATTTCCTTGTGATTCATCACCCACTCCTTGTGTCCACATTGAGTTCATATCGAAAACCAATCGCCAAGTGGTGCATTAATTTCTACCATTACAACCTGAAGGGACGTAATAACATCCTCAAACGTTGTTTGGCTGCATGCAATCGCCACTTGATCGTCCCCGGAGTACAATCGGCTACGGTTGCCATTTCCCTTTCGCTCAAATCCAGATAATAGCGTTGCACAATGGCCGCCCGCTGCACGGGCGAAAGTTTCCCCAAAGCCTGCCAAACTATTTGACGGGTGTCGATTATCTCAGTCAGGAGTGCGGGATCAGGTCTGGAGTCCTTTAGGAAATCGGCCAAAGCCGACTCGGCTTCTTCCAAAACAGCATCGAGGGAAATTTGACGGTTGCGTCGCGTTGTCACCTTTAGCGCGTCATTAATAACGCTGCGCAAAAACCAGGGCCGAAAAGGTCGTTGACCATCAAACTGCGAAATTCGCTCATAGACCCGGATAAAAGCCGTTTGAACAATATCCTCAGCCGTGGCCTGATCCTGTACAATCAAATAAACAGCCCGCAAAGCCTCTGTTTGATGTTCGCGGACCAACAGTTCCAGACCACTAATATCCCCCTGCTTTAGCCGGACAATCGCATCTTTTTCCGTCATCCATTTCTCCAAGGTTAAATGTAGTTCCCTCTACTAATTACTATCGTTAAAGAGACAATAAGGTTGGGGTGAATTTTCAATGAAGGTTATCGTAGAACGACGGTAATGAGAAGACCTTGCTCGATCACTATGTCCAGGTTGCCGGTTTCCACTTCAGCCGCCCAAATGGGGGTGTTGTCATTGCCATCATCGAAAACTAGTAGCTCGTTGTTTGGCGTCCAGTACATAGAACTTACTATCGAAGCCGGTACGGAGGTCAATAAGTTCGATTCTAGGGCCTGTAAATCAAATAGATGAATATCAACCAGGCTCTTGTCCCCCTGTTCGTAACTATAGGCCAGGTAACGCCCATCATTGGAAAACGCCCAAGCGGTCACCAACCACTCACCATCTGTTACCGGAACCGGCGCTTGCCCTTGGTGATTAATGATAGATAATCCCCGCCCTTGCCGAACCAACAAATTGGATTGATTGGGTACCCAGGCTAATCCTTTAGCACCTTCTTGAAGGGTGTACTGCTGGCCTTCGAGGCCGAGAATATGGGTGGGGACGACCATACTGGCTAAAAGGAATCTCCCATCGGGCGACCATTGCAAGTCGTGACGGCTGTGTTCGATGGGATACCCCGGCAATGTGGCTAATGCCCGGGCCGAAGCATCGTCCGGCGATACAAGCCACACCGTGTCGGTAATGGGTGGATAGCTACCATCGGTCGTCTCTCCGGTAACGCTGCTGACGGTGGCTATCTGCTGTCCATCAGGCGACCATTCCAGAAACAGCCCTGACAAACCCGGTGCCGTGAGCAGATTTCTATCCTGCGCCTCGTCATCCACCGTTTTCACATAAAGCATTTCCTCTTGGACATAGGCCAGTTGATCCGCCTGGGGAGACCAAGCCCCGCGAGTCGGGCTACTCCAAAGTTGTTGGATGTCATCCGTGTTCAAATCGGCTAACCAGGTGCCGGCACCGATTTCAGCCGGACCTTCCGGCCCCGCTCCACCTACGCCGGGTATGATTAAATAACGTCCCGTCGCGCTCAACTCAGGGTAAAAATTGTCAAAGTGATAGCCTATCCCCGGTTGAGTGCCGTAAATGTCGCTAAATTCCGGTCGTTGTAAAAGCGGGAGGTCTGGCGAGGCTAACAAGAGAAAGGGCTTGGCCTCCACTTGCCGGGTGTAGAGAACCACGGCGTTGGCCTCGATACGTTCTGAAATGCTTATGGAGGAGCTTGCAAAAGGGGTGGGCGATGGGGTAACATTCTCAATGGTGCTTGGGGTAAATACATCTGCGGTCCCCCCACAAGCAACAAGTATCAGACAACAACCAATTAAGATAGATAGGGTTAGCAATCGTAGCATTATATTTTCCTCAATCGCTATTCGTAAACCTCATAAAACGAATTAAAGATAAAGAAGAGAAAACCTCTAAAAAGGCTTTCTCTCCTGAACTATAAAGTAAATATTAAGTTGGATCTATCGTTGGACATACCCGCAAGTTGCATAATTGTCAGGATAGTCAGAGTCAGGGTAAAAACCATCCATTCCGGTCAGATCTACTGAGTTTGTTGAACTCCTGATGTGGAAATGAAGGTGATAAGCACTAGTTCCAGTATTACCTGAAGTGCCAATATGACTCCCATTACCAATCTGTTGCCCTCCAGAAACGGATATGGATTTTAGGTGAGCATAATGTAAGGTATATACATTTGAAAAATTTTGTAACACAGGGGGTGTGGATTTGCGGGGATCAGGGAGGGATAACGATATGGTTGACAAGATGAGGTTGTGGAAGAGGGTCAAGGAGAGGAAAGGGGTCGCCTTCATTCAAGATATGATCTAAAAACTTAAAGCCAAGTTGGGTTAAACTATGATAAAAGGCATCGGTGCGGACGAGTTGGCGAAAAATACCGGAAAAAATAGACTCGATGCCCAGGAGGATGACCAAATAATAAGCAAAGGCAGCCGCTAAAATAAGCCGCTCAAGGCGGTCAGGAGTCCGAATGCGTGTCAGGTCCAAATTGAAGCCACGGCTTTTAAGGTCAGCAAAACAGGTTTCGATGGAGAAGCGTTTGGTATACCACTGTTTGGCGGCCTGATGGGTGTCACAGTTGGTGACAAAAAAGATGTGCTGTTGATCGTCTTGGTGCCAGGCAATGAACAGGTTGAGGGGGGTGACTGGATTGCTCTCAACGAAGGTGATGTCAGAGAGAAAAGCGGTTTGGCCAGGGGCCAGAGCTAAGTCGGCCACCAAGTCGGTCAGCGACAGCCATCGACCTTGATAATAGAGGCGGTTGGTACTCTTGGTCCGACACACAAACTGCCACTGAGCCTGGTCAGTGAGCCACTGGAGGAGTTGAGAGCCATCAAACTCACCATCGCCGACCAAGACCACTGAGACATCAGGGGGCAACAACTCCTTGACCTGACGCAGTAACTTAAGTTGAACTTCTTGCGAACTGTGCCCCTTTTTACCCTTGAAACAGAGCCAGGCTATCGGCAAGGCCCGATTTTTGTAGTAGACACTGACCATCAAGCACAGACAACGTCCCCCCAGCTTGGTACTGTCGATCATCAACACCACTGGCCCCGGTTCGAGCGCCTGCACTATTTGTGTGACCAATGGGGCATAGAAGACGTTGACCGTGACCCAGCTACTTTTGATAAATCGCTCAAATCGGCTCACCAGACTGGGTTTCTTGTACTCATACCTCACTTTATCGGCGATTTGGGCCAGCCGTCCATCTCGGCTCCGTAGCAAACCGGTCACCAACATCGCCAACGTCAGCCGGTGTTCGATCAGGATGTCGGGCATATGTTTCGATAGTTCTCTCACGATGAACCGAAATAGGCGGGCTGCATCACTGTAACTACGTTTCTTTTTTTTCTTTTGCCGTTTTTGGCGACGTTGCGTTTTTTCATGTTGCCGCTTTTGTCTTTCTCGTGGGTGGGTCATTGGTTGTAGGCTCCTTTCAATTGGAGCTTTTTTTACCAATCTTTCTCTCTTTTTGTCAAATTCCCACCCCCTACGTTATAAAATTGAAAAAAGGTGATCAGTACTAGCCATGACCAAATTACCCC
>CAZWZZ010000439.1:0-5819 GCA_964638395.1 uncultured Caldilineaceae bacterium | reverse complement strand
ATCTGTGATCATGAATCATTATAGGCAAATTCCCTCAATTGTCCAAATGTTCAGGAGGGTTACGGGCTATTCGTGTACCATACCGCCTCCCGACCGGCCACGGACGGCTCGCTACGGCTACGGCTTCGGCGCAGGAAGAGCTTCAACACCTCATACACCAGCACCAGGGCGACGGCAAGACCCAGGCAGAGTAGCCATTGGCTGCCGGTGAGCGGGACCAGCCCCAGCATCCTCTGGAAAACACGCATCTCTGTGGATAGGAAGGTCAGCAGGATGGACAGCCCATAAAACATCAACTGCCGTCGGTCGTTCAGGGTGGTACGCTGAAACACCGAGTCGGTTTCGGACAGAGAGCTGATGCCCATAGCCACATTGAACAGCGAGAACATCACGAAGCCGATGGTCGCCGCCACGGCGGCGTCGATTGGCTCATACCTGGCCTCCAGAGCCAGGGTGCCAAGCGCGATCAGGAAGCCGATAAAGCTCATGCGCAGCCACTGTCCCCCCGACAGGATCGGCTGATTGAGAGGCCGCGGCTTTTTCTCCATCAATCCGGGAAGGGGCCGGCTGAGGCCCAGAGCGAGGGCGATGGGCAACTGGATGACGAAGTTCACCCACAAGACCACCAGCGGGCCGAAAGGTTCGCCGCCGACGATGAGAAACATCGCTGCCCCCAGGTAAGCCAGGATAAAGGCCACCAGGGCAGTCATCTGGAAACGGATGTACTTCGACAGGTTGTCATAGATGGCCCGGCCATACTCGACGGCCTTGACGATGGTGGCGAAATTGTCGTCGGTCAGAATCATCACGGCGGCCTCTTTGGAGACCTCGGTGCCGGTGATGCCCATAGCCACGCCGATGTCGGCCTTTTTCAGCGCCGGGGCATCGTTGACGCCGTCGCCGGTCATAGCCACGATGTTCTGCTGCTCTTGCAGGAGGCTGACCAGGCGGATTTTGTCCTCCGGCGCGACGCGGGCCACCACGCCGATGTGGTCCAGTTGTGGCTTGAGCTGCTCATCCGGCATGGCTGCAAATTCAGCCCCGGTCAAGGCCGTCCCTTCGATGCCCAACTGGTGGCCAATGGCCGCCGCCGTCACCGCGTGGTCGCCGGTAATCATCCGCACCTGGATACCGGCGCTGTGGCATTTGGCGATGGCGTCCCTGGCCTCCGGCCGGGGCGGATCGACGATGCCGACCATCGCCATCAGGGTCAACTCTGTGACCAGCTTGATCAGATTCCCCTTGGGATCGAAGCTGTGGGGGTCGAAATCGCGGCGGGCTACGACCATGACCCGCTCCCCGGCCTTCGCCATACGCGCATTCTCCGCCAGGGCCAATTGGCGAGTCTCATCGGTGATGGTCACGGCTTCTCCGTTCGGCACCCAAAAGTAACGACCGCGAGCAATCAGAACATCCGGCGCGCCCTTGACAAAGCAGCGCACGACCGGTTTTCCCTGCTCATCCGTCATATTGTGGAAAGTGGCCATAAACTTGTAATCCGAGTCGAAGGGCACTTCGGCCACGCGGGGGAACATCTCTCGGGCGTCCTCTACGGAGATGCCGCCCTTTTCCGCCAGCACAATCAACGCCCCCTCGGTGGGATCGCCAATCAGATTTTCGCCGTCCAGCCGGGCATCAGCGCACAGGGCCATAGGCAGCATCACCTGCTCCAGGTCGATCTTGGCCCCACCGGCGCTTTTGATCTGCCCCTCGGTGCTGTAGGCCGCCCCCCCCTTCTGCCACGGCTGACCGGCCGGGATATCCCGGGTCAGGTGCAGCTCGCCCTGCGTGCCGTATCCCTCCCCCGTCACCCGGTAGCGATTCTGGCCGGGGACGCTGAACTCGACCGCCGTCATCTTGTTGAGGGTCAGCGTGCCGGTTTTATCGGAGCAGATGGCCGAGACAGAGCCTAACGTCTCGACCGAGGGCAACCGTTTGACGATAGCATTCTGCTCGGCCAGAACGCGGGTTCCCATAGAATAGAGGGTGGTAACGACGGCGGGCAGGCCGGTCGGGATGGCCGCAATGGCCAGGGCCACGCCGGCCACGAACAGTTCATTGAAGGGCTGGCCATTGAGAGAACCCAGGATTAACATGATAATGAATGTCAGGCCGGCCACGCTGGCGATGATAATCGTCAACCGGTCGATCTGCTTCTGTAAGGGGGTCTTATCGACCTCCGTCTTGTTGAGCAGGTCGGCAATGTGGCCCATCTCGGTAGCCATGCCGGTGGTCGTGACCATCATCTCACCCCGGCCACGGGTGACCGAGGTGTTCATGTAGGCCATACAGTGGCGGTCGCCCAACGGGATGTCAGCTTCAGCGATGGTCTCGGTGTCTTTGGGGGAGGCGACACTCTCACCGGTCAGCGCGGCCTCCTCGATTTCCAGGGTGGCGGCCACAATCAGGCGACCATCGGCCGGCACGCGATTACCCGCTTCCATCAGCACAATGTCACCCGGCACAAGCTGCTCGGCCTCCACCTCGACCGCCTGGCCGTCACGCCGCACACGGGCGATATTCTTCATCATCTTGGCCAGGGCGGCCAGGCTGGCCTCGGCTTTGGCTTCCTGGTTCAGCCCCATCACCGCATTGAGGAGGGTCACTCCCAACAGCACCAGCGTCGTCCCCCACTGTCCGGTGGCGAGCTGGTTGACGAGAGCGGCGCCGACCAGGATGATCTGCATCAGTTCCTGGTATTGGCGGAGGAAGGCCCGCCAGCCCGGTTCCTTCTCCTTAGCGGCCAGTTGGTTCGGCCCGACCTGCTGCAATCGTTGGGCCGCTTCGGCGCTGCTCAAGCCCCGGGCCGGATCGACTTGCAGGTGTTCGGCGGCCTCCTCACTGCTGAGGGTGTGCCAGTTGGTCACCGGCGTGGTTTGATTTGTCATTTTTGCTCTCCTTTTTTAGGGTAAATGTGGCCCCGGCTGAGAGCGTGTTTCTTGAAATGTCATTCTGAGTGAGGGACGAGCGAAGAATCCCCCGGAATATCGTTTGCAACCCACCGCACTGGGGACTTTTCGCTCCCGTTGGTCGCTCAGAGTGACATATTCGCCCCCCTAGCCCCCCAGCGGGGGGACTTTTCAGGGTCAAATTATGTTAATGGGACAGCGTCGAGTAGAGACACCTTGCTCCCGCTCTATTTTAAGCGCAAGCCAAACATTGCACATCGACTATCCGATTAGTTAACGCTTTGTACAGATGACCCCCTTTACTACTGGTCATCTGTACAGGGGCTAAATCGGACGACTGTTCGATTACGCCACACCGGTTTGATGTTACACTGGTAGACGCCGGGCATAGACCCTGCTCATGGCAGGCTGAGAGAAGCGAAAAAATCCCTAAAACGCTCTTTGCTAACGACGATGCGGGGGGATTCTTCACTTCGTTCAGAATGACATGCGTAAGCCCGAAGAATTTCACTGATAAGCACCTATCAGCACGAAAAGGGAGATCGTGTCCATGATCGACTATCTATATTACTTGTGGCAGGCCATCTGGAATGCGCTGATCTTCAATCCCAGAGTGTACGAGGTGGTCTCGGACTATCCGCAAACCTTCTGGGTCACGCTGGGGGTGGCCATCCTGGGCGGAGCGTCTCTACTGATCGGCCAGAGTATCGTGCTGTTTATCAACCAGGTGACGCCGGCCCGCTTTGTCCTCAGTATGGCCCTCAACGGCCTCCAGTTCGCCATCAGCCTGCTCATCTGGGCCGTGCTGTTGACCTTTTTGGGCAGCCTCCTGTTTGACATAGACATTCCCTTTAGAGTGTCCACCCGTATTATGTTCCTGACCGCCGCGCCGATGGTCTTTGGCTTTTTGGTGTTGATCCCCTATCTGGGGTTGACCATCCAGAAAATTCTCCAGGTTTGGAGCCTGATGATTACCCTCCAGATTGTGAATTTTCAATTCGGGACCAACTTGTTCCAGTCGCTGATCGTGGTCGGCCTGGGCTGGCTGCTGACAGTCCTGTTGAGCAGCACCATTGGCCGGCCGGTCACTGCCCTCCGAGACTTCATTTGGAAAAAGGCAATTGGCGCTACCCTGGATGCCGATGTTGAAGAGATCTATCGACGGATTGCCAAGCAGAAGGTAGATTGGGTTACGCAGCACGAATTGGAGGCGCACCGTGATTGATTTCATTCTGCTTCTGATCATTAGTCTAATTCTGTTTTTGTTGATTTTGGGGGTTATGGCCCCCTTAGAGTCTCTGGGCTGGTATGCCGGTTGGATTGGGGAACAGGTCGATGAAGCGGACACGCTGGATGCGCTGTCCGAGGTGGCAGCGGCCAAGAAACCGCTGCCGGAGGAGATGGACCATTACATTGTCTACCTGTCCGGCATCGGCTCCTTTACCGGCAGTTCGATTCCGATGGAGGAGCCGCCTTTCCTGGAGGCCCTCCAGAAAAAGCTGCCGGGCAGCGTCGTCATCGACGATGTCTTCCCCTATTCGGTAACCAACGTCGGCCTGACCGGGGAACGGCTAATGTCCAAAGCCTGGAAGCGGATCGAGGCTATGCGTCCGGTCAATCCGACCTCGACCTGGCTCTACCTGGTGGTAATCCGCAACCTGTTCCAGGTGACCGTCTCGGCTGACAAGCGGTACGGCCCGGTCTACAACCTGGGCGTGGCCAAAGAGGTGTGGCGGACGCTGCTGCGCCACGGCTACCGGCCCGGCGGCAACAAACCGGTCACGTTGATCGGCACCAGCGGCGGCGGGCAGGTCTCGGTCGGGAGCGCCACCTACCTGTCCTCCATTCTGGAAGGAGCGCCCCTGCGGGTGATTTCGTTGGGGGGCGTCGTTTCTTCGGATGAGGGGCTGCTCCATATGGATCATTTCTACCATCTGTACGGTACGCTGGACAGTACCCAGGCGTTGGGGGAAAAGGTCTTTCCGGGGCGCTGGCCGGGGGCGATCAACTCGGAGTGGCACAAGGCCGAGGCCGCCGGGAAGATCACCATGGTTGAGCTGGGGCCGTTTGGCCACACCGGGGCGGGCAGTATGTTCGATCAGGGCAGCACCCTGCCGGATGGCCGTCGCCACTTTGATGTGACGCTGGAAAAGCTAACCAACGTGCTGGTCACCTTTTACGATGTGCCGCGCAGCGGGGCACAGGCTGCCAATGACCAAGAAGTGGCCGGTGAGGTGACAGCGACCGCCGATATAACGGCGGCGGCTGTCAAAGCGGAAAGAAAAGAATTTCCGATGGAGAACAAAAATGAGTGATATTCCGGTTCAACTGATAATTGCGGCATTTGATGATGAAGAGCGCGTAGCCGAAGCGCTGAAGCTGTTGCAGGCCGCTAACAGAGAAAAATCAAGCGGCCTGCAAGGGGTGGTGATGATGCACAAGGAGGCCGACGGCCACAAAATTCACTACAAAGAAGTGGGGCTAACCCCCGGCAAAGGGGCGCTGGCCGGCGTGGTGCTGGGGGCCACGGTCGGCATCCTGACGGGGGGAGCCGGGTTGGTGTTGGGGGCGGCCGGGGCTACGCTGGGTGGCCTGATGGGGCGTAAACGGCAGGAGAGCCGGCTTTCGGCCACGAGCATCAACCAGGTCGCTGCGACCCTCAAGCCGGGGGCCTCGGCTATTATGGCGGTCGTCGAACCGGAGGGCGTGGCCGCGCTGGAAAAGAAGCTGGAGGATTTAGGGGCCGATGTCTTGATTGCCGACATCTCCGCCGACATTGTCCAACAGCTTGCTCAACATCGAGAGGCGGCCTACTCAACCTTGGTTAACGAACTCGATCCGTCTGGCGACATAGAACCCTAAGCGGGGTTGATATTTGAGCTAAGAAATCACGTTTTTACCAGGTATACC
>CAZWZZ010000438.1:0-5827 GCA_964638395.1 uncultured Caldilineaceae bacterium | reverse complement strand
TTCGGCCTGGCAAGCGGCTAATATCTTTTTGAAATAGACGCTTTTTTGAACCGACCCCTTACTGACGAGACGCTGCTCAGTCTCGTTCAGGGGGATGCGCCGGTCAAGCAGCCGCCCCTCAGTCTCAATACTGGCGTGGATAATCAACTCCTGCGTGGCCTCATCGAGCCGTTGAAAACTGACGGCCTCCGCGCCGAGATGGGCATTAGTCTCCTTGAGGATGGCATATAACGTTTCGATCCAATCCGGTTGGGTGTAGATGGCGTTGGTAATGGTTTGAACAATCTCTTTGTGAGTCAGCCGTTGGGTCGTATCCCGGTAGAGGCGGGCATTGTCGATAGCGATAGCGGCGGTGTTGGCCATCGCCGACAAAATTTCCTGGTCAGCCTCATCATACACATTTTCATAGTCATAATCGTAAACGGCCAACACACCGATGGTTTTATCCTCCAAGCGCATCGGCACGCCCAGATAGGACAAAGGGGGTGCCCCATCCAACGGCTGATAGCCAGGTCGGCCATACCAGGCTTCCGACTCCTGCCGGCTCTTGTGCAAAATCGGTTCGTGGGTCAGGATGATGTCGTCCGCCTTGCTACGGAGCGCCCGGTTCAGTTTGCGTGGGGCTTGCTCGTCGGGGCTGCCTCGTTTCAAAAAGAGGCCGTAACGCAACATTTCATCCCTCTCGTCATAGAGGATGATGTACATATCCTGCGTGCCGGTTAATCTCTGGGCAGCGTGGTAGAGCCGGTGAACCATCTCATCTTCGGTAGTGCGGATGGCCTGGGTCAACTGCTGGCTCACCTCATCCAGAGCTTGCAAAGCGTTGACTCGTCTTTCGAGTTTGTGGTTGACATCGTGGTACAGTCTGGAATTATCAATGGCAATAGCCGCTTGATTAGCCATCGCCGAGAGAATCTCTTGATCTGTTTCATTATACAAGCCCTCATCGTCGAGGTCGTAAATCGCCATCACGCCGATAACTTTTTCTGCCAACATCATTGGCACGCCCAACCAAGAGGTGGGCATATCGCCGACAAACTCTTGATGATTAGGTTGGCTGTACCACTCTTCCGACGCCTGTTTCGTTCTATGCAGCAGTGGTTTCTTAGACAAGATGATGGCTTCAGTTTTGCCCAGTTCTGTCTGTTTGAGAGGGCGTAGTGGAACTGTTTTGTCGGGGGCCTTCTTGTCCCGGAAGAGGGGGAAGCTGATTTGATTCGTGGCCTGATCATACAGAGCCACATACATCTGCCCAAATCGTGGGATCAGCTTACTGGTTTGCTTATAAATCAACTCAAAAATTTCTTCTTCGGTGGCTCTGATTTGAGAGGTAAGCTGTTGCCCAACTTTATTTAGTAAGTCAAGCCCTTCGTTTCGTTGTTTGAATTCCACGTTTCGTTGTTTGAGTTCCGCGTTTCGTTGCCTGAGTTCGGCGTGGAGTTGCGTGTTGTTCAGGGCAATAGCCACCTTATTGGCCATCGTCGAGAAAATTTCCAGATCGACCTCGTCGAAGCGGTAGGCTTCCGCCGTATCAAAAATGGCGATGACGCCGATGGCTTTGTCTTCCAAAATCATCGGCACGCCTAAAAAAGAAGGCCAGGGATTAGGGTGCCCCGGAAGCCCTTGCTCATCATACCAGGTCTCGGCTTCCGCTTTGGTGTGGAGGAGAAGGGGCTGCCGGCTAAGAATGATTTTGTTGGTTTTCCCTTGATTTGCTCCGTGTAGGCGTCTTGGCTCAATAGTACGACGTTCTCCACCTTTTAGATAGAAGGGGAAGCGAATCTGATCGGCAGCATCATCGTAAACCGCCACATACATATCTTTACAATCGGTAATATTCTGAGACTGCTCATAAATCAAGGCAATGATTTCCGGCTCGGTGGCGTTGATCTGGGCGGCTAATTGTTGACCGATCTTGGTCAAAGCTCGCAGCCCCGTCACCCGGCGCTGAAGCTGCCCGTACAGCCGGGCGTTGTCCAGAGCCACGGCGGCCTGGTTGGCCAGGGCGGAGATGACCTGCACCGTTTCCTGATCAAAAGCGTGTTCTTGCTTCCAGTCGGATAGAGAGATGACGCCGATGACCTTCTCATCGGCCACCATCGGCACGGCCAGATAGGAGGCTTGCAGGTCGCCGCCCACATCCGCCTGAGTGTAGGGGGGAAACTCGTGAGCGGGCTCGTCGTAAAATTCACGATTTTCGCGGCGGGTGTTATAAAGGACGAGTTGCCGGGTAAAAATCACTTCCTCTAATTTAGTGCGGCGATGGGGCGTATAAGCAATCGGGGAGTCCAGGGAGCGATGAGCATCGCGGCGGCGGCGACTTTCTTTGACTTTACCTAACTTGAGCATCTGCCTGGTCTCATCGTAGAGCCAGATGTAAAAATCGTGGGGCTGAAGCAGTTCGTCGATCTGTTCATACACTTCGGCCACAATGTCATCAAACGGGAGGCGGGTGCCGAGGGTCAACTGTTGTCCAAAGCTGTTGAGCGTGGCCAGGTTTTTGGAGCGTCTGGCCGACTCCTCAAAAAGTTTGGCGTTTTCGTAGGCGATGGCAATTTGATTGGCCACCAGTTGGCTCAGGGTGGCCTCGTCGTCGGTGAAGGCCCGCCGCTGCTCCAGACTATCGAGTACAATAGCCCCAATAAGATCCTCCCTCTTATTGAGGAGGGGGACGATCATCATCGAGGTAGTGTGGCGACGTTGAACCAACTCTTGGGCCGCGCCAAAAAGAGGGTCATTTTGAGCGTCGATGATGCGGCGTGGTTTTTTATGGTCATGCAGCCAATCGAGTAGCGGCATGTTGGTCAGGGGGAAGGGCTGCCCGATGCCCAACTCATTGAGCCACCGGGCCAGCGATTGACATCCTGCACAGTCAGGATCGTTATATTCCGCCCCAATCTCGCCCGTCTGCGCCTCCCAATCGAACAAAATCAGGGCGGCCTGCTGCACCCTGAGCATCTCGGCCAAGCCTTTTGTGGCCGAATCGAGGGTATCTGTAATATCCAATTCCCGGTGAGCGGCTTCTGAGACCTGACGAATGGCTGCCAGTTGTTCAGCTTTGCGGGCGTTGCGAATGGCCAAAGCCGCTTGATTGGCGAAGGCTTCGATGATGTTCCGCTGCTCCGGCGGGAAGGCCTGATGGTGTCGATAATTGATAAAGAGCAGACCGGCTCTCTGGGCTTCGACCATAACCGGGACGATAGCGGTGGAGATAATGTTTTCGCGGGTAATAAATCGCTCGCTATGGGGATGATCCTCGTCAATGGTTTTAGGCGTTTTTAAGACGGTCCATTCCTGGGCCTGGGACATATACTGGGGGCGATCAATTTTGATCAGGTCGAGTAAGGTATCATCCGGGCGTATACGGGACTTTTTGATTTCGGGAACGAAAAGCTTGCCTGTGGTTATCTGAGGTAGTTCAAAACGCTTATCTTCTTGATAATATTCATACAGCGTCACAAGATCGGCATTGAGAACTTCTCTGGCGCTCTCGACAATTTCTTGTAAAAATTCACGGTGTCCTGCGGTTGAGGTGGGTTGAAAGGATGATAACCGGCCTGAAACCTGGCTCAATTTTTCAAAAGCGTTGGCCTGATAGCTGATTTGCTCATAGATTTGCTGATTTTCCAGGGTGCTGATAATCAGCTCCCGTCCCCCCTGAATTTGCTGCCTGACCCGCTTGGTGAACCCTCTATAGCCAATCGTGAAAATACCCAAAACCCCAAACCTGACTTGCTCCGTTTGCAGCGGATAAATGAGGGCTGATTGCCACCGCCTGGCTCGAGCCTCGTCGAGGAAAGGCAGGCTCGACTCATCGCTTAAATTGTCGGCCTCTTGCTCGGCCACTTTTTCAAAGGCTCGGATCACAAGATTATCTGTCTGGCGGTTCAGAACGAGCAAATCCGGGGAGCCGCTGCCTACGTTCGACTGGACTCTGGCCACCAGCCTATCCTGGTTCTGATCGATCAACCAAACGAGTACCGCCACATCCTCGACGATGTCGGTCACAAAATCGAGCGTATTACGAAGCGATTCGCTGAGCGCGTCAGATTCTTGAATATAGATGGGTGGTTGCATAGCCTCAACTCCTCACAGGATGCTCAAGTTTTGATAGTAGCGCGGTCTTCCAATCTTTCAGAGCCAACCGATACTCACGCCGGCGAAAAGGCAGGCCGTGCCGCTGCAACTGCCATTCAATCAATTCGCTCGGAAAACCGGCCTGTTTCTCCAACTCTACGATTTGCGATCCGGATAACGTCGAGCCTCGGTTCTGGCGCAGTCGCTTCTTGAAGAGACGCTGTCCATTTTGGAGCGTTTGGTCGAAGCGTTTGGCTTCATTGTGTATGTATTGCGTGAGTTTTGGGGGCAGGTGTGGCTGTGGTAGATGATAGCGTGTCGTAATAGTGTCAATCAAATCTGACAGACAGGTGAGCAAATCGAGATCGAGCAGAATGGCGTGGGTCAACATCTCCCGGATCAGGATTTTGACCAGCCGTTGGCGACCATCCTTGCCCGGCGGCGGCGCCCCATCGGCTACCAGAAAAACCAGGGCGCGGAGATGATCGGCAATGATATTCTCACTGATTGTGGGGCTGGCGATGAGGGACTGCTCGGAATTGTAGAAAGAGCGCAGTGTCTCAATCAGGGGAGCGATGGAGTCGATTTCAAAAACGGAGGATTTTTGTTGCAAAATCGCCGCCAATCGCTCCGCGCCGACGACCGTCTCGGCGAATGGCTTACGCATCGGGCGCAGGTGATTGGTCTGCTCATCCAGCTCGAAACGAACGAACAGCGAGTTGGCGAACTCGATAAAACGTCCGCAGCGGCAGCCGGGCCGGCAGTCAGGGCCGCAACCGCTGGCTTCGCCCCGATCATAAAAAATCTCGGTGTTCGGCCCACATTTACGATACCGTTCCTGCCCGTCGATGCCGCCCCCCTGCTTCCAATAGTTGTCATCCGGGCCAAGCGCCACCAATCGTCTGTCCGGGAGGCCCAACTCGCGCCACGTGTCGTAAGTTTCCTGATCGGCGGCCAACCGGTGTCCGGCCACTGTGCCCCCACCAAAATAAGTCACCCAGAGCCGATTTTTATCAACGCCCAATTCTTCCGTGACGAAACGCCACATTTTTGGGATGGTTGAACTTTTACCGTTGCGGGTAAAGGTAAACGCCCCCGGCATCTCGAACAGGCTGAGATGAATGTCGCTTTGGCCCACGCTGGCGATGTCGAAATAGCGGAAACATTTTTGAACGAGGACGTACCGTTTGCCCTGCACGTGGGGGGCCTGGCTCAGAGAGGTCTCGATTTGTACCAGCCCCGCGCTCATCACGAAGGACATCGGAATGGAAGGATGTAACAGCGAGGTGCCGGGGAGGGGGTGATGGCCCCGCTGTTGGTAGTAGTTTTGAAATCTGTGGCTGATTTCTGAGGTTTTCATAACGTTGTAATAAAGGTTAGTTTTGGGGATAATACAGCAAATGTTAGAGAAAAGCAAAAAACTTATCAGAGCAACAGTTGTCAGTTCTGAGGCTTAAGAATGGGAAGATTGGAAGAGCGGCTCGGCCCGCCTTCCAATCTCCCCATCTCCCAATCTCTACTCACCTATCTCCCCATCAATTATCAAAAATCCGACCCGTCGGCTGGCGCATCACTCGGAAAGAAGCGTCCAGAACGTCATCATCGGCGGGGTTCAAATCCTCCGGCAGGCTCAGGTTCTTGAACATTGGCCGCTGGTTGCCCATATCCCGCAGCAGGTGGGCCAGGAGCGCCTGTTTGACGTGGGCGGAGGAGCTGCGGGTGAAGTTGTCGATGGTCTCGTTGATGTTGG
>CAZWZZ010000437.1:0-5835 GCA_964638395.1 uncultured Caldilineaceae bacterium | reverse complement strand
TGATACCGGGCGACGGCCACCGGATCGAGCTTGGCCAGAACCTCACGATGTTTTCGCGCCAATGCATTACCTCTTGACTCTGGGTCAGGTATAACTCAAGTGTACTGATGATGGGATTTTTGTCCAATATTCAGTGGTTTAGGTCAACGCAAAATTGTTAGGTGAATTAACGAAGCCTAAGCACCTGAACCGATTGAGCGACGTTTAAAAAAACCAGCAAAGCCTCGGCTGATGTCCCTAGCTGCGTAAGAATGGCCTGTTGGTAGGTCTCGACCTGCCGGATATAGCCCTTTTGATGAGCATACGTGTTTAGCTCGACGTCTTTAGCCAGCCGGTCTATTTTGAATTCAGCAATTGACCAGGAAGCATCAGGGGCGGAACGAAAAAGTAGATCAATAATCCCGCTTTGAGTTTGGCCGTTCAGAGTCAAACTGTAGGGAACTTCGTGGTGACGCTCGGCAGTTGAAAGTTGGTTATAAAGCGGATCAGTCTGAAAACGGCTCAGTAATCCGGCCACCCGCTTTAAGGCAATATCAATGCTGTACTCGTCGCTCAACCCCATTTCCAGAGCAAAGGGGCGCAAAAAATCGAAAAAAGTTGTTTCGTCGGGTTGAGCCTCAGGAGGAAGCCTCAGCCCCCTCACAGAATTTTCTTCATCGGGAAAACGCCAGTAACGCAAAGCGATGTGCGTCAGGCTACCGACGACCCAGGCGGGGATATCATAGGGAGTAGGGGGCACAACCTGCCAAACCCGTGGCGGCGGGTCGCTCTCACGCGCTTTGAGCTTTTCATCCAGTTCGGCGCTGGGGGCGGCAGTTAAAGGGGGCAGAAGATCGGGCGTTTCGCTGACGACCTCCTCCAGTGGGTCTTTGGCAAGTGCTTCAGTTGACAGGTGTGATTCGCCGCTAACAACCGGGTAAATGGTGCAGGTGGCGGCACCATCTGCCCAATCCAGAGAGACGGTTTGGGGGGTCGTTGGCATTTCAGGTAATTGGGTTTCGCTCAGGCCAATCACTTCGGCCAGTTGAGCCAGCCAGCCGCTTAACAGCAACCGGCCGGGATTGGCTTTGGCCCTGCTCAACTTGGCGCTGCCGGAGATGATAAACTTTTCCATCGCCCGCGTGGCGGCCACATAGAGCAGCCGTCGCTCCTCGGCGGCCTCCTGTTCCGCCTCGCGCCAGGCTGCCAGTTGAACAGTCGCCGGCCGGGATTCATCATCGGATAAATTGAGCAGCAGCCCCAACTCCTGATCCAGATAAAAGGGGGCCGACCGGAAGCCACCGGTGTAACCGGCGTCGGCCAGCACGACCACCGGGAATTCCAACCCCTTGGCTTTGTGAATGGTCATCAACTGCACCGCGCCCCCGGCCTCGGTGGGGGCCTCACTCTCGCGGACGCCGACATCGCCCAGCGCCGCCAGGTATTCCAAAAATTCGGGGATGCTGACCAGTTCGCTGCGATGGGCGTCGGCCAGCAATTTATCAACATTGCGACGCAGGCGTTCTCCCCCGGAGGCCAGCCGCAGCGCGGCCCGGTAATGCGTCGTATCCAGAAACGTTTTGAGCAACTGAGCCACGGTAACACGGCCGGCCTGCGTGTGTAAATCGGCAATGATTTGCCGGGCATCCTCAGCCCGGTTCCGATCCTCCGCTGCCAGAGAAGCCAGGGTTGATTCGTTGTGCAGGGCGGGCCAGAAAGCGCGGCGCGTTCCATTCTCGGCCCACCGCAGCAGATGAATGGCCTCGTCGCTGAGACCGATGGCCGGCGAACGCAGCAGGCCGGCCATCGCTAGATCATCTGTGGGATCGGCAATGGCCGCCAGGGCATTGAGCAGATCACGAATTTCTGGCCGGTCATAAAAGCCCCGCCCGGCCACGGTGACAAAGGGGATGTCGGCCTGCTCCAGGGTATCCTCGTAAGCGCCAAAAGCAGTGCTGGCCCGGAAGAGCAGGGCCACATCCTGCCATTCAATCTGGCCGCTCCGCTGCAAATGATGCAGCCGATCGGCCAGGCCGGCTGCCGCAGCCCGTCGGCCCCCATCTTTGTCTTCCCCCACACCCAGTTGAAATTCAAGAAAGGGCGGACTGATATGATCTCGTGGCTCCCGGCGGAACGCTGTCAGCGGGGTAAAGGGCACGTCGTAAGGTCGGCTGGAGTCATCTTCGGCCAGCATTAGCGGAGCCAGCAGAGCGTTGGTCAGTTCGACCAGCCGTTGGTGCGCCCGGAAGGTCAAATCAAAATCAATCGATACACCCCCGGCTGCTTTGATGTCTGCCTGCACCTGGCGGAAAACAGCCACGTCTGCGCCCCTAAAGCGATAGATCGATTGCTTGGCATCACCGACGATGAAGAGAGAAGAGTGGAGATTGGGAGATTGGAGATCAAGAGACTTGTCCTGCTTGCTCCGCTGCGCTCCTGCTTCTGTCTCCCCGTTTTCCGGTTGGAACCCCGCCAGCGCATAGACAATTTCGCGCTGACGCTGGTTGGTATCCTGAAACTCATCGACCAGCAACAGGGCGTTAATCTCCTGCTGCCAGCGGGAGCGGACTGCCGGGTTGCGGGCCAAAAGTTCAGCCGTCATCTGCTCCAGGTCATCAAAGTCGAGAGCGTAGGCCTCATTTTTGTAGGTCCGATAAATTGTCCGTGTCTGCTCAAACAGGCGGCCTACCAGGGGTAATAATTCGGCCACCTGGCGGTCGAGCGACCAGCTCAACGGTTTTTTCTTATTCACCAACCGGCTGATTACCTGGTCAAAATGAGTACGTAGGGTGACCATTGCCTCTCGCGTGGCCGAGAGGTCATCGGCGGCCCAATTGCCTTTTCGCCCTCCGCTAGAGATGGCCCCGCGCAGGGCCGGCAGCGCTTCAAATAAGGCGTCCCAATCCCGCTCGGCCTGAGCCTGGGAGACGTCTGCCCACCGAGCCAGCACTTCCCGGCGGGCTATCTCCAATTTGTCATCCTCTTTTTTGGCTTGCAGGCTGGTCAATGTTTCCAGCGACTCCTGCCAGGCGGGGTGGGCCAGTTGGTCGGTTAGCCAGCGATCAAGGGCGGCAGTCCATAACTCCAGCGGGTTGTCCGGCAGGCCACCCAGAGCTTGCTCCGTATCCAGCCGTTTTTCCAGCAAGTCGGCCAACAGACGGCGTAATTGCCCTTCTTGCCAAAAGCCAAACAGTTGCGCTACCTCCGGATCGGCGGCGGCCCGGGCCAGCCCCTCTTCCACGGCCCTGGCCCGCCAGACCGCACTCTGGCCCTCGTCCAGCACGCTGAAGGCCGGATCAAGGCCGGCTTCGGCGGGATGAGCGCGCAGGATCGCGGCGCATAATCCGTGAATGGTGCTGATACGGGCCGCGTCGAGGGCGCTAAAGATTTCTTTCCACACCTGTCGGTTGGGAGCCGCTTCCGCCTGCTCTAACCACTCCGCCGCAAGCGCCCGAATCCGGTTGCGCATTTCGCGGGCCGCCTTGTGGGTGAAAGTGATGGCCACCAGCGAGCGCAAAGGCAAACCAGCCTCCAGCAAGGACAGGTAGCGCCCCACCAGTGTTCTGGTTTTACCGGAGCCTGCGCCTGCCGTCACCGAAATGGTGGTCTCACGGCTGGTGGCGGCGGACTGCTGGTCGTCGGTTAGTTGGAAGAGGGATAGAATGGAATGATTATTTCGTCCCATTTTTTACCACCCTTTCGCCTTATACCGCCAACAGAAATTTGTGCCGGGGCAATGGGTGGGGCAACCGGCGGAGGGTGGCGCGGGCGGAAAGCGGCCGGCCCGCACCTCGGCGATGTGGTTGAAGGCGTGGGTAATGGCAGTGTTCAATGCGGCTTCAAGTCCGCCTTCAAAGTTAGCCAGCTTAAGACTGCTGGCTTTGGCCGAGCCGATGTGCCAATAGAAGCCGTCGGCCACCTGGCCCAGTTGCAAAGCGTCGCGGGCGGCCAGGGCGTAGAGCGCAATTTGTAGGCGTCGCCCTTCGGCCAGGTCGCGGGCGGCAATCGGGGTGGCGCCGGATTTGTAATCGATGAGGCGCAGGCGGCCGTCGGCATCCTGATCCACGCGGTCGATGAAGCCGCGCACCCGAAATTCGTCACCGTCGCGTTGCACGAGCAGTGGCGGTTGCTCTTTCATACCAAAGACCTGCTCTTGAGCCAGGGGGGTGCTATCGGCGGTGGCTTCGGCCAGGGCAACCAGCGTTTGGGCCAGAATTTGCTCCAACTCGCGCCGCTGCATGGCCCACAACGGGGTCGGGCGAAAGCCATAAACAGCCGGCGCTTTGTCAAAGACAGCTTCGGCCACTGTAGGCAGGAGCGCCAACAATCGCTCGCTATCCACCTCTGCGCCGGCCTGGCGGTAGACCTCTTCCAGAATTTCGTGATACATACTGCCCAAAATGAAAACGTCAAACCCCTCTGTCGGCGGCTGGCGAGGTTCCAGGGCCAGGTCTTGCCCCAGCCAAAAATGATGGGGGCAGAGGCCGTAAGCTTCCAGGCGGCTGGAACTCCACACCTGCTCAGGTCCGTACACGGCTGAAAATTGGGGGGCTAAAGCGGAGAGGTCTCCCTCAAAGGGGCCTTGCGCTTCAGTAGCCAGACGAGCTTGAAGAACGCGCCCACTGTGTTGCAAGCGAGCCGTATCGTGGGCCGACCAATGTTCAGCCAGCTCCAGCCTGGTCAGGCCCAGTTGGGTGAGCGTTCCCGCCAATTCCTGAAGCGAAGCGACGTCACGCAGCGGCAGCGGGTCTTCGGGGCGAATGTGGGAGACCGGCGCATTTGTGACCAGGCGCTGCGCCTGCTGCCAATAGGGAGACGGCTCCCACTTTTGGCCGTCGTCGGCCAGGTAGGGTCGGCAGAGGAGCAGTTTTTCACGGGCGCGGGTGACAGCCTGGTAAAAAAAGGTGAGTTCGTCGCCACGCAGGCGGGGTTCCAGGTCATCCAACCCCGCCTGCTGCAAGGCGAACCGATCTTCTTCGCGCAATAAGACATCTTCCCGTTCAGCCCGGGGAAATTCCCCTTCGGACAGGCCCAGGAGCGCCACCGCCCGAAAAGATAAGCCCCGGGCGTTCAGCACAGAGAGAACGGGCAGGGCTGCCTCTAACGGTTCGGGTGGGGGCAGGTAGTAAGTTGCCCCCTGGACTGCGCCCTGTAACTCGTCATAGAATTGCTCGTAGTTGATAGCTTCAGACTCGGCAGGGTCGCCCGGTGTGCTTTGCTGAAAGAATGAACCGGCCAAGACCAGGCCGCGCAGCACGTCCTTGAAGGAACGGAGGGCTGCAATATCCCGGATGGCGGTTGCCGGGGCCAGTCTGGCCCGCCTGACAATACCCAGGCTGGGGTCGGCTGATTCTTCCCCGTCCACGTCTCGTTCCAGTTCGGGGTCCGGGCCGATGAGATTTTCTACCAAAGCGACGTATGCTGGCAGCGTGGTTTGCGCGGGCGGCGTCAGACGGGTGACAAACGTCTCAAAGGCCATCCGTAGAGTCAGGATGTCATCTTTTGATAAATAGTCGGGGCGGTAGCCTTCTTCATCATCAAGGGCGGCGGTCTGGCTCCGGCGCGAGGCGCGGCGCAGTTGTTGGTCAAACGCTTCGCGCCACTGCTCAAGGCCCTGCAATACCAATCCCTGGCGGGCGACGGTATTGAGATGGTCGGCGCTGCGGGGTGTCAAGCCGGGGGCCAAGTTTTCAAAATAGGGGCTGCGCCAGGCATCCACCAGGGGCCGGTAGGCCCAATTGCCGTTGGGGTTGTTTTTGAGCGGCAGGGCCAGCAACGACATCAGCGCGGCGATAGAAGGGTTGGCAGCCAGGCTCAACCCCTCACGCAGATGCAGCGTCAGGCCAAATTCAGTCG
>CAZWZZ010000436.1:4510-5844 GCA_964638395.1 uncultured Caldilineaceae bacterium | reverse complement strand
CGGGTCAGGTGGATGGCCCGGATGAAGCGCTGAAAGCGGGCCGTGTCGTTGAGGTGGGGGAAGGCTTCACCCGCCGGAACCGGAACGCCGAGGAAGCGGCACAATGGTTCCCAGCCTTCGCCGACGTGATACACTAGCAGTCGATCCGGCGGCACGAGTCGTTTGACCTCCTCGATATGGCGGTTGAACACAGCCAGGGCGTGGGTTTTGTCATCGAACCGCCCGTGAAATGTCCCCTCCCAGATCACATCGTGGAGCATCATCGGCACATAGCGGGTGATGGGCACATACCATTGCCAGGCCGAAAAGCTCTGGGCCGAGCGATAAATGGTGTCGTGGGCGCTCCGGTACCAGCGCTCCGGATCACGCACGGTCAAAATGACTTTAGCGTTAGGGTAGGCGCTGGTCAAGTCCCGGTAGAAATAGGAAGCGGGCCAATCGACCGTGGCCTGATACCCGCTAAAAACTTTTTTCCAATCGACCGTCTGCCCCCGGCTGGCCTCGTACCAGGTTTTGGCCCGTAGCGGACGAAAGGGTACGATTTCCTGCATATGGTAACACGGCCCAAAGCCCAACGTTTCCAGAGCTGCTTTGAGGGATAGGGTGCCGGTGCGGCCAAATCCGGCCCCGATGACTTTGATGGTCAAACGCTCTCTCCTGAATTTGATGTAAGGTGATAAGGACCCTGTACCAGGTGGCAGTCACGAAGGGCATTATTCTCTTATTTCCGCCGGCGGACAAACCACAGCAACAGCAGCGCGAAGACCACAACCGACCAGACCCACTCTAAATCGGAAGGTTGGGGGGGCGGGGTGGCCTCGTAAGCCGGATCGAAGCGGAAGACGTAGGTGCGCTCTTTTTTTTCGGCCAGGTCTGATAAATCCTCTCGAATATCGAGAGAATTTAGATACCAACGGGTCACGGGCGGGTCGTGCTGCTTGAAAAGGCGAAACACCGCCATCAACTCCTCGTCGTCAGTGACTCGCACGGCCCGGGCGCTTTCGATACCGTCAACCGATTGCAACGTCACCCGGGGATCGGCCAGAATGTTGAGACACCATTGGGCAGTATCGCCAAAAGCGGAGACGGCATATTTGCGATCATTCAGCTTGAAATATTCGACGACAGTGCGGCGGGGTAGACCGCTCTGGCGGCCCGTATGGGTTATCAAGACGAACAGTCGTCCGACCAGTGGCCCCAATCCCAGTCGCCACAGGTGAGTCGGCGCTTTAAAGAACCAGCGTCGCCACCCACTGCTGGGATAACTCATAAGTCCATCTATTATTTGTTGAGAGTTGTAGGTCATAACTTGCTCCGGTACGCTTGTGAATTGA
>CAZWZZ010000436.1:0-4410 GCA_964638395.1 uncultured Caldilineaceae bacterium | reverse complement strand
TATTATTTGTTGAGAGTTGTAGGTCATAACTTGCTCCGGTACGCTTGTGAATTGAAGTTACATTCAATATTACCCTACCTTTTCCCTTATCGTCAAAAGACTCACCGCTTTGTGGTGAGCCAGACATAAAGGCCCCGCAGGTATCGATCCATACCTGCGGGGCCTTTGGGCAGGATGTTATGTTACACTGTGGGCTTACAGAATAAGGCTAAAAATCGGGCCGATGAAACAGAGGTTGACCACGACAGCGACCAAGAAGCTAAGAACCACCGTGATCGCGGTTTGGGTATTGTCAATGTCCAACCCTTGCCGGACAGCGATAAAGCCGACGACCAGCGACCAAACGAGCGCCACTAACGCCACAATCGCCCCCAGGCAGGGGATAAAGCTAAAGATATTCAGCAGACGGGGCACTTGCGCGTAGCCCAGGACGCGCAGCATCTCTCCCATTGTGGCTTGACCTTTGAAAAGGTTGGTGCCGATGACGTAGGTCAGGGCTGACCATAGAATCCAGGTGATGAATACGCCGATAAAAGCGGCGAAGGCCCCCCCGATGGGGCTGATAGCCATCATTTCCAGGGGAATATCCCCCTCAAACTGTTGCGATAACTGCTGGAATGTATTATTACTGGCCTGTGCCCCGAAGAAGCCGCTAATCGCCGAGAGCACGGCCACCACGGCCACGATGATAGCCGCCTCTGCCGTGGCCGCCTCGTCATGCTCGATCTCTTCAAATGTGTTGACATCTAACTTCAAAATACCAATGATTCGGTTAATCACAAATACCTCCCTTATTACTTTTGAATAAAGCCGACGATAGCCAGCAGGACCACAGCCCCTAGCACGGCCACGCCGAAACTGTACAGATTAAAGCCGGTGACGCCGCTACCGCCGATGAAACTCATCAAAAAGCCGCCGATGAAAGCCCCGACGATGCCGACAAGGATGTTGGCGATACAGCCCATCCGCTCATTATTCCCAATAATCATACTGGCCACCCAACCGGCCAACGCACCAAAGATAATCCAGGCAATGATGCCCATTCTGTGTCTCCTTTTTCATGTCATTGATGATAGGTTCTCATTCTCCTCATTCTCTACGGATAACCTCCCTCTGAAGTTGCTAAAAATTTGGCTCAATCCACAAAATCTTTAATAAAGGAGTGAATAAACTGCTCGGCCTGAATGTGGCCGTTGATGACATCTGATAGCCGCTTGGCCAACGGCAGCGAGACGTGGAGCTTTTCGGCAATGTAGAGAATCGTTTTGAGCGTGTTGTATCCTTCCGGCAGCATCCCTATCTGCGTTTTGATGTCGGCCAGGGTAATGCCTTTGGCCAGCCGCTCGCCCAGCCGCCGGTTGTGGCTATGATCGCTAAAGGAGGTCGCCAGGAGATCGCCCAGGCCGGCCAGATACATAAACGTCTCCCGTTTAGCCCCCATCCCCACCCCAAAGCGAACAATCTCTTCCAGGGCGATGGTCAGATAGGCTGCCCGGAAATTGAAGCTGCGGATATTTTGACCATCGAACAGCCCCAGCCCGATGGCGTAAACATTTTTGAGGATACCGCCCAACTCCACGCCCATTGTATCCCCGGAGAAGCGAGTCCGGAAATAATCATTATCCAACAGATGGGCCACAGTCAGCAAATCGGCCTGTTCCCCGGCAATGATGACCGTGGTCGGCATCTTCTGGGCAAACTCATTAGCGATGGACGGCCCGGAGAGCATCACCCGCCGCCGGTTGGGGAACAGCCGTTCCAATACCTGGAACGACGTCAACCCCGTCTCTGCGTCGATCCCTTTGGCCATGTTGACCAGCACCGTCTCCGGCGGCAGGCTGTCACGAACCGGCTCCAGCGTGGGTTGGATGAAAACTGAAGGAATGGCGATGAACAGCACCGGACACTCGGCGACGACACGCCGCAGGTCGTCTGTCGCCACCAGATTTGGCTGGAGCGGGACGCCGGGTAGAAATTTATTGTTGGTGTGGCGGGTGTTGATCTCGTTGATGACGGTCTCGTTATGTTCCCAGCCAAGAACGTCGTGCCCATTATGCGTAATGAGGTCGCCGATTGCCGCGCCCATATTTCCCAGACCAATCAGCCCGATTTGCATACTTGTCTCCTGATAATTAAATTGTCGATAACTCACCTGCCCTGCTCGTCAGGCTCGATAAATGTAGTATAATCTTACCTGGCCTATTCGTAAAGTACAGAATTACGGCCAGTGACCAGGGTATTTACAAATAAAGGATTTTTTATGTCAAAGCGTACCATAAAAAGCGCCTATCTTCCGAAACTCAGTAAAGTTGCCAGAACGCCACTTTATGATTACTATAACTTTAGGAAAAAGCATTAGCTGGATATTGAATGACAACAACCACGGATATTGAACTGCAAGAGTATACGCTCGACGAGGAAGTTGGCCGGGGCCACTTGACGACAGTCTACAAAGCCAGCCGGAAGAGCGACCACGCCATCGTGACCATCAAAATCGCCGCCCCGGAGTCGACGTCCGATGAGGATTACGTGCGCCGTTTTAAGGAAGCCGCCAACCAGGCCGCCAGATTGGAACATCCGAACATCGCTCGTACCTACGACGCTCACCAGGAAGATGATCTTCTCTATCTCGTCCGCGAATTTATCGACGCCCGCTCGTTGGCCCAAATTATGCGGGAGAGTGTCCCCTTTTCGCCACAGCGTATGTTGGGCGTAGCTAAACAGATCGCCGCTGCCCTCGACTATGCCCACCAGAAATCATTGACCCACGGCGATTTGTCGGCAAACCGGGTCTATGTGGGCCTGAATGACCACACCACCGTCGCCGATTTTGGACAGACCCAGGCCATCGCCGGCACCTCGCTGGCACCTCGCGGCACGGCAGTCGGTGCCCCGGAGATCATGGCCCCGGAGCGGATCAAAGGCCAGAGTCCAAGCCGCCAATCTGATCTGTACGCGCTGGGCATCCTTTGTTACCAAATGTTGGCCGGTGCGCCCCCCTTTACCGGCGAGACCGAGGCTGTCCTGGAAGCTCAGGCTCAGGCCCAACCCCGCCCGCTCCATCTGGTCAATCCCGATATTCCGGTGGCCCTCAGCGAGACCATTGGCCGCATGTTGGCCAAAGGGTTGGAACTACGTTACAATACCGGCTCGGAGTTTACCCGGGCCATGGAGGTGGCCATTCAAGGAGCCGCCCCCTTACGAGGTCGAGCGGCTGCGGCTGCCGAGCTAAAAGCGGCCGGCTTAAATCGACCAACGCCGCTGTGGCGACGCTCCTGGTTTTGGGCGGTGATCGGGGTGATCTTGATCGGCGCTCTGTTGCTCGTGGGCTTTGGGGCGGTTTCAGCCTGGAATGCGTTCCAGCCTGGCCGGGTGGTATCCTCATCTCCGGCGGAGGATAGCCCCTCACCAACGGTAACTATCGCCCCGGTGGTCGATATCAGCGATACCCCGGCCCAGCCTGACGAGGTTCCGCCGACCGCCGCCATCGTCGAACTGGTCGAAACGGCGACTCCGTCCGGCGATGAAACACCCACCGCCACCGTGCCGCCGACGGTGACCTCAACCCCGGTGCCGTTACCCACCCCCGGCCCGCCGACTCTGGCCGAGGATAGTCCCTTCACCAATCTCGTTCTGGCCCACGCCCTGAGCGATGATGAACAGCCGGAGCTGGTCGGGACCTCTTTCGCACCCGGAGCGGACCCGATTTACCTTTTTTTCGATTACAGCCGGATCGAGGCCGGGACACCCTGGGCACACCGTTGGCGCTGGGCCGATACGGAACTGGATACTTTTGAGGATGTCTGGCCCGAACGCTACAGCCCGACCGGAACGGCTTGGGTTTTTTATAAACCCACCGGTGGCTACCAACCTGGCCCGTATCAAGTCACGCTTGAAATCGACGGACGGACGGTGGCCACCGCGACCTTTGTCATTGAGCCGGGGGGGCTGTAGTCAATTGTCCCAGACTCAGACCATGCTATACTCAGTTCAGAATGAAATCAGTACTTTTGATCCCGTGAGCCGCCCCCCCAGCCCCCCACAGGGGGGAGCAAAAACCAGATTCCCCCCGTTGGGGGGCTAGGGGGGCGGGCGACAAAACTGTAGGTTTCATTCCGTTTTTAGTATAGAGGGCAGTTTACATCCCCAGATGCAAATGGTATAATTTCTCGTAACACTTCAGGAGTCAATACATGGCGGGTGAACACGTCCTTATCGTCGATGATGAAATCGACGTTCTCGAACTTTGCGAACGTATTCTAAAAACCAAAGGCTACCAGGTCCAGACCGCCCGTAACGGTTTCGAGGCGGTTGATCTGGCCATCCAGAAAGATTTTGATCTGCTTTTGACGGATATAAAAATGCCGGGCATGAGCGGCCTGGAGATTGCCCAAGCCCTCAAAAAGTCGG
>CAZWZZ010000435.1:5200-5846 GCA_964638395.1 uncultured Caldilineaceae bacterium | reverse complement strand
GGGTAACCAGCCCCATTTTGAGCGAGGCGGATTGGGCGGCGTTGGAGATGGGTATTGGCAGATAACTTTGTCACGGAATAATACAATGGGCCAATTACGTCACCAGTTCGCCCAGCGACTCAAAAATTTACGCCAACAAAAAGGCATGACCCAGGTCGAGTTAGCCGAAGCCACCGGCTTATCGGTCAACTTCATCCGAGCTGTCGAACAGGCCGTTAACGCCCCCTCGTTTGAGAGTTTAGAGGCACTGGCTGAGGCATTGGGGGTTGAGGTGAAGGCGTTGTTTGAGTTTGGGGAATAAGTTCCCTTACCGGTCATTTGTCCTGTTCAAGAAAGAAAATTCTTGAGTGACGGATTGAATGCCGCTTGGGATTTGGTTGATTTAATAAATTCGCAGTAGAATGAAGGAATTGCAGATACAATTTCTCAAATTTTACATAAACAGGCAAAATTTATGACTATTAACACAGACTTAGACTTTGCGTCTATGGATGAGTTCTATCTTGATCCAATGAATCTCCGACTAGGACGACATAATACTGAAAGACAGGTTGCACAAGAAGAAATTCTTGAACAGATGAGATGTTGGGTGCTTGAAGAGTTGGCCTTATCGTATTTGGAAAGCAGAGAATTTGGGTCATACGAA
>CAZWZZ010000435.1:1750-5190 GCA_964638395.1 uncultured Caldilineaceae bacterium | reverse complement strand
CCCTGAAATATCTGCACGATGCTTATGAAGAGCAGCCCGTGACCGGCAACTGGGCAACGATGGTCAATAAATTTCCTGAACCTCCCCCTGAATTATTTTCCAAAGTCCCTTATATCTTAGTCCCTTCACGGAAAGAAGTTCATGCATTCATCGGATTTCGACACGTCACAGGCATTAAACAGTGGAATGCAGAGGAGAAAGCAGAATTTATCGCTCGGTTAATCGATGAACACAGTATGACTTACGAACAGGTAGGACACCAGATTGGTTGGAGAACACGATCCGTAAGACTGCATTACATTGCTTATCGCGTTCTATTGCAAATAAAAGATGTTGTTGAAGAACTTGATTTTCAGCAAGTTAAAGACCAATTCGTTTTGTTGTATTTTTCAATCGATACAGAGGGAGTTAAGCAATACCTTCAAATCGATATGACGGCTGATTCCCAATCAGCTAAAAATCCGGTGCCAAATAGCCACCTCAAAAATTTAGCTAATTTTTCTCGCTGGTTATTTGGCACCAAAGATCAATTTTCAATAGTTATGCATACTGGTCGAGTAAATGAATTTGGCAGGGCTCTTGAAAGTGCCGAGGCTATTTCATACTTAGAACAGTCATCAAATCCTCTACTTGATATTGCCCTGCGTATAGCAGATGAGAATGAAGATACAGTCTTGCTCTTAGTCGCAGAGGCTACTCATAATCTTGAATTTGCTTTATCACGAGCCTATCATTACAAAGGCTCTCCTAAAATAAAACAGGCATTGCAACGTTTAAATAATTTGAGAATATTCACCCCATAAATATCAGCCTTTTTGGAGACAGACACGATAATGCTAGACGACTACATCAAGCGCCTTAAAAAGCTCCGCAGTGACCGCAATGCTAAATGGCCCGATTCCTCCTTGAATCGTTCTCCCTACAAACCACTTCTTTTGTTATCACTCATGGACCTGTTTGCCCAAGGTAGTATTACAACTAATCTGGTCGAACTGACTCCCGATTTGGGGGAACTATTCCAGCTTTATTGCCTGCAAATTATGCCTTCCAATTGGCGCTGCAATGTGGCTATGCCCTTCTTTCATCTAAAAAGTGAGGGTTTTTGGCATCTTATGCCACTCCCAGGAAAAGAGTCAGTTGTTGCCTCAGGGCGACGTCTGCAATCAGTAAGTTTATTGAACGATACAATTCAGGGAGCCAAATTAGACGAAGAATTGTATGAACTGCTTTGTGTCGAAAAATCGCGTAATATGTTACGAACCGTATTGATTGAGACCTATTTTGCGCCAGGAGTGAGACAGAAATTGGTTGAGCAAGGCTTTATCAACAGCGAGGCATTTGAATATAGTCAACTTCTACTCGAAACAGCTCGTAAGCGACAGATTAAAGAGGGAAAAATAGAGCAGGACAAATATAGACAACCAGCACGAGATCAGGGGTTTCGGCGGGCTGTGGTAACAGCATATGATCACCGCTGTGGTTTGTGCGGTATTCGGGTCACGACCCCGGATGGGCACACGGCTGTTGTTGGGGCACATATTATTCCCTGGAGTGACAGTTATAATGATGACCCGACCAACGGTATGGCGCTGTGTTATTTATGTCATTGGACCTTTGATGAAGGTCTAATTGGTGTTTCTCCCGACTACGTAGTGATAACGTCTCCTAGATTGGCCGCTGAACATAATATTCCCAGCCATTTAGCCACATTAGACAGAAGGAAATTGATCGGGCCGAGTGAAGAAGCTCTGTGGCCTGATCCCAACTCGCTAAAATGGCATCTTCGAAAGCGATTTCGCAAACATTAATTTCTTGGGATGTAAAACTCAAGACTGATACCCCCCTCGCCTCACCCAATAACGCCAATCCTTGACCGTCTGAAGTGTCTCTTAGACTTCGGTGTAGACGACCATAAGTTGGGCAAGAGGATACACTCAAATGTCTATGTTATTATTGCGATGAAAATAACGCTCCTGCCTTGCGTTTTTAGGGAGCGAGGTTTACACTTTCTGCCAAGTACGCAGGGGACACCTGCCATCAAGGCAGCATGGAAAGGCAGATCGACCGATGTATCTCCATCAAATAACCCTAAAAAATATCGCCTGTTTCGCAGACATTACCCTCGATTTCACCCGCGAGGATACGCCCTGCCCCTGGGTCGTTCTGCTGGGCGAAAACGGCACGGGCAAAAGCACCCTGTTACAGATGATGGCCCTGGCCTTGTTGGGGCGCGATTTGATTCACCAGGTGGCCGGCGAGATCGAGTGGCCCCGCTTTGTCCGCGGTGACGAAACCAAAGGGCGCATTGATATTACCCTCATCCCCACGACACAGGATAAAAAAGCAGATCGCCAAAAACAGGTTCAGGCCCGCTTTGAAATGGGGCGCACGGCAGCCACCGGCAAAACCGGCCTGCGTCAGGATGATAAATTTGTACCTGATGATTACAAAAAATTGGATGAAACTCTATACAGTTATGAGACCGCTGTCGGCTGGTTTGCCTGTGGCTATGGCCCCTGGCGGCGGTTGTCCCCGCCCGGTTCGGTGGCCCGCTCCGGGGCGGTCTTGGAAAAATCTCGCCGAAAATCCCAACGCTTCGTCACCATGTTCAATGCCGATGTAGCCCTGACCGTCATTAGCGACTGGCTGGTTGATTTGGAGTTTCGGCGGTTGAAAGCCGAACAGACGGCCCAATCTAAACCGGCCCAACAGGCCGCCCGATCACTCCAATGGGCCACTGAAGCCATCGAGAAGATTTTGCCGGGGGTCCAGTTCAAGGAGATCACGGCGGAGGGGCAGGTCATCGTCACCGACCACGGGGCCACCGTGGCTATTGACCAACTGAGCGATGGCTATCGGAGTACGCTGGCCTGGATCATCGACCTGGTGCGGCGTCTGATCGAAGCCTTTCCCAAAGATAGCCCCTTTACCGCGGAAGGAGTCGTTCTGGTGGATGAAATCGCCCTCCATCTCCATCCGCGCTGGCAACGGCAAATCGTGGAACAGATTCGCCACACCTTTCCCAACCTGCAATTTATCGTCACCTCCCACAGCCCCTTTGTGGCTCAAGATATGGGGGAAGCCGACAAAATCATTGTCCTGAAAAAGGATGAGCATGGGATTCAAGCCCAGGAGAGCGATCTGTCCGTTTCTACCTGGCGCATCGACCAAATTCTGACCAGCTATCTGTTCGACCTGGACACCACCCGCAATGTGGCCATCGGGGCCATCGAGCAGGAGTACCAGCAGTTGCTCGACAAGCAAACCAGTCCTGATTTCAGCCAGGCCGAGGCCCAACGCCTGGCCGATATTAAGCAGTGGCTCGACCGCCACCAGGCTCCGCTGGGGGAAACGCCGGCTGAAAACGAAGTTTTTGAAACGGCTACCTCCCTGATTGATCTCCTGGATAAATATATCAGCAAATAGCGACGATGATAAAA
>CAZWZZ010000435.1:0-1650 GCA_964638395.1 uncultured Caldilineaceae bacterium | reverse complement strand
CTGGCAGAATCTACTCCTGGCCTGTCCACGCTGTAATAGCGGCCACAAAAAAGCCCAATTTCCGCTGCTGGATGGCAGCCAACCGGTAGAAAATATAACAGATCCCTGTCTCTTAGATGATAAGGATGACAATGCCTTGCTAAACCCTTGCCAGGACGATCCGGCCGAGTTTTTTGATTTTGAGGATGAGTGGTTGGTTTGCCGGGCGGAGAATATCAGAGCCAGACAAACGCGAGATGTGTGTGGCCTCAATCGAGAAGAGTTGCGAGGGGAGCGTAAGAAGGTCCTGACCCTGATTGAAGCGGTGGCCAAGACGTTCCTATTCGTGACAGATGATAATCATAAACGATATTTGGCCCAAACCTTACAAAAAGTTATTCAGCCCTCGGCTAACTATGCGGCAATGGCCAAGGTTAAGTTAGCTCGGTTGGGGATCACTCTGGACCATTTGGAAATGACGGCCGATCCCTGAGAGTCAGGTAAGCCTTGCGTTTTTAGGGGGAGGGCGTGACATTCCTCTGCCCGATCTTTGGTAAACTGTGATATTAATCTGTTGTGATGTTGAAATCAACTCAGGGTAGCATGATGGCCCGACCCAACGAAAAAGCAATGGAGTGACGATGAGTCTGGTAGAGTTAGAGCCGCAGGTGGCGCGGCTATCCCGGGCCGAAAAGGCACAACTATTACAAATCTTGGCTCAGGAGGTGGCCAATGCCTGGCCAGGCATTGAGAAGACACCCGGCGTTGTGGGCGGGGCGGCCCGCATCGTGCGCACCCGGATTCCCATCTGGGTTCTGGTCAACTATCGTCGCCTGGGCTGGAGCGAAGCCCATATTTTGGAGAATTACCCGACCCTGCGGGCGGTTGATTTGGTCAATGCCTGGGCTTATGCCGCTGCGCATCTCGATGAAATCGAACAAGAGATTCAGGACAATGAGGCTGCTTAAGCATGGCCCGGTTATACGCCAACGAGAATTTTCCATGTCGAGTGGTCGAAGCATTGCGGCGGCTGGAATGTGAATTCAATGTTCCGGCGGGTTGGACGTTTTAGGTTCTATATTGCGCTTGAGCCACTGGAGAAAATCCTCAAATTTCAGATCATTGGTCAAAACCAATGTTGTTTTGTCTTCTCGATGAAGATGAGGTATCAATTCCCCCATATGCTTTTTGGCCTCCCGGCCATACTTTAGACGAATGACGCGGGGGTCCGGGCTGTTATCAAATCCGGCTTCCACCCAATTGCCGCGTAAAACGTAATACCGATATTTTCGGCTATCGTCACTGAACAATTCAGTCACGAAGATACGATAATCACCATATACGGCCTGTAGGCGCAAAATTTGACGTTTGGGGGTAATATCAATGGTGGTTTGGACGGCCTCAAAATTCGCTTCGGCCAGATTGATTACGTCAGCAAAATAGCTTCGAGCTTCTGTTTCCAATCCTCAAGCCCCTCGTGGCAAAATTCCCACTCAGCTAAATCGATTTCCCATAACTTGGTAATGTCAGTTTCCACATGTTGCACAAAGGGTTCGTCTTCAGCCGTCCGTTGCACAAAAGAAGCATAATCAAGGCCATATTTGGCTTGATAGGCTAGGTCTTTCTGTTTGTACTCTGTAATTTTGTTGACAATTTGCTCGATTGTATACC
>CAZWZZ010000434.1:2611-5856 GCA_964638395.1 uncultured Caldilineaceae bacterium | reverse complement strand
GCTGTTTGCGTTATTGCCAAATACGAGGCAAAATGGCGGCTGGTTATGAAAACGTATGCCACGAGCTTCGCCAAACACCTTTCTTAAGTGTGCCACTATAGAGCAAAAGGATAGCATATGTTAGCAGCAGTCTTATCAGGCTTTGTTCTAGCCATTATCACCCCGTGGCTCCATAAAATCGCCCGAGAGGCGACGGGCTGGCTATTGGCCCTGCTGCCGGCCGGGCTGGCCGCCTATTTCGTCACCCGGCTCTTGGCCCTGCCTGAAGGCGGAACCGTCGTCACCTACGAATGGGTGCCGTCGTTGAGCGTCAATCTCTCCTTCCTGGTCGATGGCCTGAGCTTGCTGTTTGCGATCATCATTACCGGCATCGGCACGCTCATCGTTCTGTACGGTAGCGGCTATCTGGATGGCCACCGGGACATTGGTCGTTTTTATGTCTACGTCTTGATGTTTATGGCCTCCATGCTCGGCGTCGTGCTGTCGAACAACGTCGTCACCCTCTTTGTCTTCTGGGAATTGACCAGCATCACCTCCTTCCTGCTCATCGGCTACTACCACGAAAAGGAGGAGTCCCGCTTTTCCGCCCTGCAAGCCCTGCTGGTGACGGGGGCCGGGGGGCTGGCCATGCTGGCCGGATTGATTATGCTGGCTATCGCCGGGGGCAGTTGGGAAATCAACGAGCTGTTCGCCCAGGCCGAAACCGTCCGCAGTAGCGATCTCTATCCGGGGCTGCTGATTCTGATTTTGATCGGGGCCTTCACCAAATCGGCCCAATTCCCCTTCCATTTCTGGCTACCCGGCGCGATGGCCGCGCCGGCCCCGGTCAGCGCCTACCTCCACTCGGCGACGATGGTCAAGGCTGGGATTTTTCTGGTGGCCCGCCTCAGCCCCATCCTTAGCCATACCGAGCTGTGGCTCTATCTGGTGACCGGCTTTGGGGCGGTCACTTACATCGTCGGGGCCTACATCGCCTGGCAGGAGACCGACCTGAAGCGCATCCTGGCCTACTCCACCGTCAGCGCCCTGGGCACGTTGATGATGCTCCTCGGCCTGGGCGATCACCTCGCCGTCGAAGCGGCTATGATCTTTCTGGTCGTTCACTCTCTCTATAAAGGAACGCTCTTTATGGTGGCCGGCACCGTTGACCACGAAACCGGCACGCGCTACATCACCGAGTTGGGCGGGCTGTACAGGGCCATGCCGATTTTGGGCACGGCGGCTATTCTGGCCGCCCTGTCGATGTCCGGCCTGCCCCCCTTCCTGGGCTTCGTCGGCAAGGAGATCATCTACGAGGGCACGCAGGAGGCCCATCTGCTGCCGCTGGTCTTGACCTGGGGGGCCGTGGCTGCCAATATTTTGACCATTGTAGCGGCGGGCCTGGTGGTTATCCGCCCCTTCTTTGGCCCCAAGGTGGAAACCCCCAAACACGCCCACGAAGCGCCCTGGAGCATGCTCCTGGGACCGATCACGCTGGGGACGCTGGGCCTGGTCGCCGGGCTGCTGGTGGCCTCGTTTGGACACATTTTTGTCGGCCCCGCCGTCGGCAGCATCCTCAATGAACCGACCGACATCGAACTTCATCTCATCCCGGATCACTTCAGTTTCACCCTGGTGTTGAGCGGCATCACCGTCGGCGGCGGTATTTTGCTCTATTTCCTGCGTGACCCGCTGGTGAAAATTGTCAGGCCGCTGAACGGCATCACCCGCGTCGGGCCGGAGCAGTGGTACAAGTGGAGTCTGGCCGGGATGATGATGATTGCCCGTCTCCAGACCCGCGTCTTGCAGAGCGGCTATCTGCGCTTCTACCTGATTATTGTCATCGGCAGCACCGTCCTCCTCTCCATCTACACCCTCTTCAGCCAGACGTTGGTCAGCGCCGAGACGCTCCTGCGCCCGCCCGATACCACACTCTATGAAATATTGGTTTACGTCACCATCTCTGCCGCCGCTGTGGTGGTAGCCACCACCCGCTCCCGGCTGACCGCCGTGGCCGCGCTGGGGACGGTCGGCTTTGGCGTAGCCCTCATCTTTATTCTCTTTGGCGCGCCCGATCTGGCTATGACCCAATTCTCGATTGAAACCCTTAGCGTTATCCTGTTGGTTTTAGTGCTTTATAAATTGCCCCGCTTCACCATCTTCTCCTCGGTCGGTGCCCGTCTTCGTGATCTAACTGTGGCTCTGGCCGGGGGAGGAATGATGACCCTGCTGGTTTTGATCGTCACCGCCCTGCCCGCCAACTCCCGGCTGACGCCCTTCTTCGCCGAGAGCAGCTATACGCTGGCCCGGGGCCACAACGTGGTCAACGTCATTCTGGTCGATTTCCGGGGCATCGACACGATGGGCGAGACCACCGTCTTGGGTATTGCCGCCCTCGGTGTGTATGCCCTGCTCAAACTGCGGCTTGACCGGCAGAAAGAGGAGGGCACCAACGAAAAAGCGGGAGATCAACCGACGGATGTGTACCCGACTGTCGAAAAATCACAAGTAGCCGAGATGGAGTAAAGGAGACCGCCGATGACTACCCTTATTCTGGCCACCGGTACCCGCTACATTTTGCCGTTGATGCTGCTATTTTCCCTGTTCCTGTTGCTGCGCGGTCACAACGACCCCGGCGGGGGCTTCGTCGGGGGCCTGGTGGCAGCCTCGGCCTTTGCCCTGTACGCCATCGCCTACAACGTCAAAGAGGCCCGCGCCTCGCTGCGAGTCGATCCGCGTAAATTGATCGGCGTGGGTCTGCTATTGATTATCATCAGCGGTGTGCTGGCTATGTTCACCAACCAACCCTTCCTGACCGGCCTGTGGCTCGAAACGCCGGTGCCGGTCCTGGGCAAGTTGGGCACACCCGTTCTCTTTGATACCGGCGTCTATCTGGGCGTCGTCGGCGTCACCTTAACCATCATTTTCTCTCTGGCAGAAAGCGAGTAACTGGCTATGGAAGTCCCCTTAGCTTTAGTCGTCGGTATTCTGTACACCACCGGTTTTTATATGATTTTACGACGCAGCATCGTCAAGCTGATTATGGGCCTGGCGCTACTGGGCCACGCCGCCAACCTGCTGATTTTCACCGTGGGTCGGGTGACGCGGGGCAACCCGCCGGTCATCCACGGCCACGCCGAAGCCTTACACGCCCCCTTTGCCGACCCGCTGCCCCAGGCGCTCATCCTGACGGCCATCGTCATCGGCTTTGGGGTGCAAGCCTTCGCCATCGTTCTGGTCAAGCAGGCCTACCAGACGGTCGGCAC
>CAZWZZ010000434.1:0-2511 GCA_964638395.1 uncultured Caldilineaceae bacterium | reverse complement strand
ATGATGGGCATCTCCGGCTCCTTCCTGACCGGCGACATCTTCAACCTGTTCGTCTGGTTCGAGGTGATGCTGATTGCCTCCTTCGTCCTGCTCGTTCTCGGCGGCGAAAAGCCGCAGCTCGAGGGGGGCCTCAAATATGTGACCCTCAACCTGATCTCCTCGGCCATCTTTCTGGCGGCGGTCGGGCTGCTGTACGGGCTGGTGGGCACGCTCAATATGGCCGACCTGGCCATCGTCCTCCGCGACCCGGAGCAACCCGGCCTGGTGACCACGCTGGCGATGCTCTTTCTGATCGCCTTTGGGCTGAAAGCGGCCATCTTCCCCCTCTTTTTCTGGCTGCCCTCCTCCTACCACACCACGCCGGTCGCGGTTTCGGCCATCTTTGCCGGGCTACTGACCAAAGTCGGGGTCTACACCTTGCTGCGGGTCTTCACGCTGCTTTTCAACCAAAACGTGGAATACACCCACACCATCATCCTGGTGCTGTCCGGCCTGACGATGTTGAGCGGGGTGTTGGGCGCAGCAGCCCAGAATGAGTTCCGGCGCATCCTCTCCTTCCACATCGTCAGCCAGATCGGCTATATGGTCATGGGCCTGGCCCTCTACACGCCGCTGGCCATCGCCGGGTCGGTCTTCTACATCACCCACCACATCGTCGTCAAAACCAACCTCTTTCTGGTCAGCGGGGTGGCCCAACGCATCCGGGGCACGTATCGCCTGAAAAAGATGGGGGGGCTGTACCGCACCTATCCGCTGCTGGCCCTGCTCTTTCTGATCCCAGCCTTCTCGCTGGCCGGTATCCCGCCGTTGTCCGGCTTCTGGGCCAAGTTTATGCTGGTTCGGGCCGGTCTGGAGATCGAGCAGTATGCGATTGTGGCCACGGCCCTGGTCGTTAGCCTGTTGACGGTCTTCTCGATGACCAAGATTTGGGCCGAAGCCTTCTGGAAGGCTCAACCCGCCGGTGAGGTGGCTCATCTGGAGGAAAGTCCGCCGTTGAGTAAATTTATGGGCATGGTGCTGCCGATTGCCTTTCTGGCGGCGATCACCGTCGGCATCGGCCTGTTTGCCGAACCCTTCTTTCTGTTAGCCACCCGCGCCGCCGAGCAACTGCTCGACCCGACCGAATATATTCAGGCTGTTAATCCGGTCTCCATCGACGTGGGAGAATTGGGAGAAGTTCATTGATGCGTATCTTTTTAATCAATATTATGCTGTCCATCGCTTGGGCTGCCCTTCTGGGCGAATTCTCGACGGTCAATATGATCTCCGGCTTTGTATTTGGCTACTTTATGCTATGGTTGATGCAGTCAATCTGGGGCACAACAAATTATTCGAGGAAACTGTGGCGGATTATTATCTTTGTGGCTTATTTTCTCAAAGAGTTGATGATTGCCAATGTGCGGGTGGCCTACAGCGTCTTGGCCCCAAACAACCAGATGCGCCCCGGCATCGCCGCCATCCCCCTTGACATCAAATCGGACGCCGAGATCACCATGCTGGCCAACCTGATAACCTTGACGCCGGGGACGTTGAGCCTCGATGTTTCGGATGACCGCAAAGTGTTGTATGTTCACGGTATCCATATTTACGATTTGGACGAGTTCAAGCAAGATATTAAAAATGGGTTTGAGCGGAGAGTGCGGGAGGTTTTTGAATAATGTTCTTCGAAATCGAAACGGTTGATTTACTCTTTGTCCTCCCCGTGTTAATCCTGGCCGTCTTCATCGCCTTTGTGCGGCTGGTGCGCGGGCCGAGTTTGCCCGACCGCATCGTGGCCCTGGATTTGATCGGAACCCTCAGCATCGGCGTCATTGCCGCTTATGCCATCGCTCTCAACGATCCCATCTTTTTGGATGTGGCCGTCGTGTTGGCCCTAATCGCTTTTCTGGCCACCATCGCTTTTGCTTTCTATGTACAACGGAGACAACGACGATGACAGAAATTATTGGCATTATTCTGCTCCTGATCGGTACGATTTTTATGTTTATCTCGGCCCTGGGCCTGATGCGGATGCCCGACCTGTATCTGCGGATGTCGGCTTCTACCAAAACTTCGACCATTGGCGTGGGGACGGTGTTATTGGCCGCCGCCGTTTATTTCAATGATTTGGCCATCGCCAGCCGGGCTCTTGCCGTCATTTTCTTTCTTTTATTGACGGCCCCCATTGCCGCCCATATGATAGGGCGGGCCGCCTACTCCACCGGCGTGCCGTTGTGGGAGGGCACTCGTTATGATGAATTGAAAGGCAAGTATGACACGAACACGCAAGCTCTGGCCGGCGACGATGGTACAGCGTCCCGGATGGAACCGAAACAGGCCCCGTAAGCCCGGCCCCGTACCCTGTCTAAGGAGACCGAGATGAAAATAGCCCTGGACGTGATGGGCGGCGACCACGCCCCGCAGGCCATTGTGGCCGGTGCGGTCTGGGCCGCCCAGGATTTTGGCGTGACCGTCCAGTTGGTGGGCAAACCAGACGTGATCGAGGCCGAACTGGCCAGGCACAAAACAAAG
>CAZWZZ010000433.1:0-5870 GCA_964638395.1 uncultured Caldilineaceae bacterium | reverse complement strand
TCCCGCAGATCAACTTCCGACAGCGTCCAGTCCATCTTGCCCGACTCGATTTTGGTCAAATCCAGGACATTGTTGATGAGGCGGGTTAGCCGTTCACTCTCCTTAAGAATGATGCTGGCGAATTTACCGCGCCGCTCAACATCCAACGCGGGATTATCGACTAAAATCTCGGAAAAGGCTCGAATCGACGTCAGGGGTGTCCGCAGTTCGTGGGTCACTGTTGACATAAAATCATCTTTCAGCCGATCCAACTCCTTGAGTTGTTCATTCGCCGCCCGTAGCTCTTTCGTTGCGGCTTCCAATTCCCGTGATTTCTGTTCCAATTTATGGCTGTAGGCAATCACCTGGGAGGTTTCATCGAGAATTTCCATAACCTCCCGCATACTCAACGGTTCCTCCTTGACAACGGAGGCGACCATCGCTCTGGCCGAGGCGGCCCCGATGGTCCCGGCCAGTTGCTTTTCGACAAAATCGATCAGGTCAACATCCGCTTCGGTTTGCTGATCTAAATTCAAACCCCGTTTTTCCGCATATTGAGCCAAAAGAACCTCGGCCCGGTCCGGCGCTAAGAAGCGGCTCAACAATGAACACAAACTCTCGACCGAGGCGCTGCCCCGCCAAAAACGGGGAGCCGGTTCGCCACTGCTGGAATGTTTGAAGACATCGACAAAGAGCGTCGCCTGATTATGTTCAATAATCTGCTGTCGGGTTAGGAGAGAGACGATGACATAACCGCCCAGATTAGCCAGCATACTCCACAACATCGCGTGGGAGATCGGATCAAGGCCCTGTAATCCCAAAAATTCGTAGGGTTTGAGCAAGGCTATGCCAAACGGCCCGTTGTCGATAAAACTTTGCGGCAGAAACAAGCCGGCCTCAATAAGGGCTGGAATCGGCAATGTGTAGCCCCAGACGAGAAAACCACTACTTAACCCAACCAACGCCCCCCAGCGGGTAGCGCCCTTCCAATACATCCCGCCCAAAATGGCCGGCGCAAATTGGGCGACTGCCGCAAAGGAAACCAGCCCGATTGAGACCAGGGGTTGAGAGGCGCTGGTAACCCGGAAATAGCCGTAACTGAGCAAAAGAATAACGACGATGGCGCTGCGACGAATCGCCAACAGAAACCAGCCCAGATCGCTCCTTTCAGCCAAGCCCAAAGCTCGCCAGCGCAACAAAACGGGCATCACCAAATCGTTGGATACCATCGTCGTCAGAGCCACTGTGGCCACGATAACCATACTGGTGGCAGCCGAGAGACCTCCAATAAAGGCGAATAAAGCCAGAAGACCCTGTCCCTCGATCATCGGCACGGTCAAGACAAAAGTGTCCGGGTCAACCTCGCCATTTGGAAAATGGAGTAATCCCCCAAAGGTGATCGGCAACACAAAAATGTTGATTGCCACCAGATAGAGGGGGAATAACCAGATGGCCTTTTTTACGTGATGTTCATTGACATTTTCAACGACAGCCATCTGAAACTGGCGGGGCAGAAACAGAATGGCCATCATTGATAAGAACGTCAGCCAGGCCCAGTTGGTGTAGGTATCCTGAAGGGTGAACAGTTCCCGCAACCCCGGATTAGCGGCGGCCTGCCGGAAGACATCGCCCACGCCACCGTAAACACTAAAGGTCACAAAAAAACCGACGGCCAAAAAAGCCAACAATTTAACGACCGACTCAAAAGCAATGGCCATCACTAAGCCCTCGTGATGCTCGGTCGCATCCAGATGGCGGGTGCCAAAGAGAATAGCAAAGGCTGCCAGTAACAAGGCTATATAAAAAGCGGTGTCACTCTCGATAGGGAGGGTTTCGACCTGGGCGGGCATCACAATTTTAGGATAGTGCCAGATGACGGTGAAGCTGGTGGAGATACCTTTGAGTTGGAGAGAGATGTAAGGGATGATGCCAACCACGGCGATAACTGTAACCAGCCCGCCGAGCAACGTACTTTTGCCGTAGCGGGAGGCGATGAAGTCGGCGATGGAGGTAATACGGTTGACCTTGCTGATGCGGATCATTTTCCGCAACACAAACCACCATAACAGAGCCATCAACGTCGGGCCGAGATAAATCGGCAAAAAGCCAATGCCGGAGTGGGCCGCCCGCCCCACGCTGCCGTAAAATGTCCAGGCCGTACAGTAAACACCGAGGGACAAAGCATAAATATAGGGATTGCTAATGAGGCTACGCCCAGAATCGGCCCGTTTATCGCCAAAGTAGGCGATAGCAAAGAGCAAGCCAATGTATATGAAAGAAACTAGCAGGATGACCCAGCCCTGCAACATACCCACTCCTACTTCTGTTCAATTACGATGGCAGTCAAGCCAATTAAGGCAATCCAGGAGATAAAGACACAAATGTATAAGTTGGGAATACCCCAAATAAGGTTATCATCGACAAAGATAGCCAATACCGGATAGTTAAAGAGCAAACAGCCTAAAAAGAACAAAGCGAGAAGGCGTTGTTCTTTTCGATGATGATATTTATCCATCAATGTTTATCCCAGCAAATCGGTCTGGAACCGTTGAGAAAGCGATTCTTGCATTTCTCGAATCGCCAAGAAGGCGTCTTTCAAATGATGGTGTTCTCGTGGTGAGAGTGATTGTAAGCGAATTCTATTGTCCGGCAACTCACCTTGCCGGATCGTCTCTAGCTGGTTCCGTAAGCGTAATTTCAGCAAAAAACGATACGTTTCGCTCATGGTTTCCGCCCCATCGCGGCTAAGTTTTCCTTTTTCAGAAGCAGTTTCCAACCGCTCCAGTGTGGAGCGGGACCGTATCCGGGCTTCGATGGCGTACACTCTGGCAATATTGACAATGGGGGCGATGCCACCCGACTTCAAATCGACGAAGCCGTTTTCGGCCAATATCCGCCGGAAAAAGCCCAAGGGCGGGCGAAAGCTCATCGCGGCCCGGGCCAGACGGGCTAAGAAGACATTATTACCGCCCGCTTCTACAACAATCTCTTCCAATGGTTCCAGAGATAACGCTCCATACACGGCCCTGAAATCAAAGAAGATGGCACTATCGAGTAAGGCTTGCGGGTCAGGCCGCTTTACCCAATTTTCAAACAACTCAATCCAGCTACCAAGGGGGCGGCACCAATTAGTCGCCATATAGCCACCGGGGCATGGGGGAAAACCGGCCTTGATAAGGTTGTTGATGACCCGCTCGGCCAAAGCATCAAAATATTCCTGGGCTTGGTCTGATGCGCCCAGATAAACCAGAGCATTATCCTGGTCGGTCAAGAGAGCCTGCTCCATACGCCCTTCTGAGCCAAAGACAACCCAGGCGTAAGGGGTTGGTGGTGGCCCCAAATCCTGTTCGGCCAAACGGATCAAGCGCCGCAGTAAGGCATCGTTGAGACTGGCCACGATACGACCGATTTGACCGATATCCAGGCCGCCGTTGAATAAATTATCCACGGCTCCGGCCACTTCGATCCCGTAATAGTTCAACTCCTCCAGAGAGGAGAGGTTCTCCAGATGGCGCATCAGGTAGAGGGGACTCTTGGCCTGGTGCCGGAGGACATCGGTAGCCGTGACAATCCCGACTATATCCCCTTGCGCGGCCAGGGCCAGATGATGGATGTTCTCCTCGAGCATCAGAAAGAGGGCCTCGTGGACCGGGGTATCCACGGGTAAACTTTTGAGCGGCTGACTCATCACCTGGCTAACCCGCGTTTCCGGCCCCAACTCTTCGGCCAAGACCCGGATGAGAAAATCACTATCCGTGACAATACCGAGCGGTTCACTTTCGACCAGGGCAACGTTGACCCAGGCGCGACGCATCGCCTGGGCGGCCTCGGCCACGGTGGCCATAGGCTTAACCCTGATGGGGGGACGAACGATCAGCTCTCCGATCGGCGTCGTCAATTCTCCTCCCAACGTCAATGATTCATTGATCGAGATCTGTCGTAAACGTTCGCTAAGGCTTTTTAGAAAAAATTCGGCAAAGTGACCGTTGTCGATCAACTCATAGAAAACTTTCTCCGGAATGCGATAGGCCTTGACAACCTCTTCGGCAATGACGTCAAAAGAGGGGGCATCGCTATTAATCATAGAGGGGTAGCCAAAGTATTCTCCCTCTTCTAGCACTTGAATAACCTGCCCATCCCGCATCAAACAGACGGAGCCTTGAGAAATAATGTACAGGTGTTGGCTTTGCTGGCCCCCCTGACTCAAAATATAAGAGCCGGTTGGGAAATGAACTGTTTCCACATATTTATCAATGCGGCCCAATTCAAATTCATTCAAGTGATGAAATGGGTGTAGTTGGCCGATAAAGTCGATAGGTTTTTGTTGATCATTGACGATTATACTCAACCGATCACCCCAATCACGTGTTATAGGTGGATTTGGAACATAATAATGTGGAAGTCCTGAACGTTGACGTAACGTTCAGGGACTTCCTTGTATTTGTGGAGACGTTAATAATACACCAATTACTAAGGTAGGATAGCGTAATTGACCACCTGAGGCAAATTCAGTTTCTTTTTAGTCGTGTCGTGCCCCGTATCATACTGTTCAGCCTGTCTCTCGATCAATTGTTGGGCAGCTTCCAGAACCCGCTCGGTAACCTGTGATAATTCCCCTTCGCCCCCAATGTCGATCAGTAAATTGGCTTCTCGATAGTAGTCGATGAGCGGGGCGGTTTGGGCATGGTACGTTTTGAGCCGGGCGCGGATGGTATCGGGGTTATCATCATCCCGTTGATACAGCTCGCCGCCACAAGCATCACACACCCCTTCTTCGGCCGGCGGATTGAATTCGATGTGGTAAGGCGTCTGGCAAGAGCGGCAGATCAGTCGCCCGGAGAGGCGGCGCACAATTTCATCATCAGAGACGTTAATGTGAAAAACACCGTCGAGACGGCGCTGCAAATCGGTTAAAATAACGTTGAGGGCCTCGGCTTGTGAAATGGTACGCGGAAAGCCGTCCAGAATAAAACCATCCTTGACATCGGGCCGAGACAGACGGTCTTTGACCATCGCTTCGGTCACATCATCGGGAACCAATTCGCCTCGATTCATATAAGTTTTGGCCAACTTACCCAAATCCGTTTCGTTCTTTATATTCTCACGGAACAGATCGCCGGTAGCCACATGTTGCAAGCTAAGGGCCTGTTTGAGTTGGTCGGCTTGCGTTCCTTTGCCGGAACCAGGCCCTCCTAACAGGACAATATCCAAACTGGGGCTACTTTCTTCGACCGGTAGCGCCGTAACATCTCCCTTAAGGGCTTGGATTTGTTCCGACTCTTCACGGGTAGCGGACGGGGCTTCACGCCGATGAATCGCTTCGACGACATCGACAACGGCCTTATGGACTTCTTCAATCGTGCCCGCCCCGTCGATGATGACCAATTTGCCGGTTTCTTGATAGTAATCGACCAAGGCCCCCATCGCCCGGTGGGAAGTTTTCAGCCGGGTACGGATAATATTGGGATTGTCATCATCTCGTTCGTAGAGATCACCGTGGCAAATATCACACACACCGTCGATAGCCGGCGGTTTGAATTCCAGATGATAGGGGGCCTGGCAGGTCCGGCAAATAACCCGCCCCGGTAAACGACGCACAATTTCCTCATCAGGCACTTTGAGATAAATGACCGCTTCCAAGTAACGATCCGTTTCACGGAAGAGCTTATCAAGAGTCATCGCCTGATATTTGGTGCGGGGAAACCCATCGAACAAAATACGCTTGCTCGGCAGAACCTTCCACATCCACTCTTCGACCATCGCATCGACCACTTCATCCGGGACAAGGTCGCCCTGGTTCATATAACGCTTGGCCAATATGCCCAAAGCCGTTTTCTTTTCCAGGCTCTCTCGGAATAAATCACCGGTTGAAATATGCAACAGGTCATATT
>CAZWZZ010000432.1:0-5884 GCA_964638395.1 uncultured Caldilineaceae bacterium | reverse complement strand
AACGTAGTAGAGGCACAGAGACGCTGAGAAAAGAAAAATTTATAAAACTCTGCGTCCCCGTGTCTTTGTGGTTCATGCCTGGTTGGTTTCGGCTCGTTCGGGTTATGAGTTACGCAGTTCGTAGAACAATTTAGCAAATTGTTCCGTTTTGGGGACACAACACAGTGCAAATTAGCAAGTTGCGCTACAAGATTCACTTCTTCGCGCCAACTGCATAAGTCCTGAATGGGTTGCGTTTTACGCTTCACGTTTTACGAACCCCATCGGTGAACCACGGTTCACCTTTCACCGCCGCAGATAGTGGGCGATGCGGGCACAACGTTTGCTGTGGTATTTTTGGCGGGGATGGGTGGGGACGAACCAGAGGGTGCAATCGGGGGCGGCGCAACGTTGGGCCTGGCCAAGCACGACGGTGCCGGCGGGTAGGTCGTGGACGGCCAGAATCGTGGTTTCGCTGGCCCGTGATTCGATCTCATCCACATCGTTGAGACGGCTCCGCAAAATATCGAGGGCGTCGAGGAGAGACGGCGTGGCGGTGAAGCCGGCGTACTCCTTGAGCAGGCTGTGCAAATATTTACCTGTCCAGGGTCGCGTCCGCCCGGCGATGTGGCTCAAATCGGCGGCCAATTCATCCAGATGGGCCATACTGATCTCCGGCCCGTAGATTTGTTGATAAGTGTCCTGGAGTAGGTCGGTACTATTTTTCATCTTACGTCGCGTAACGCCGTCCAGAAGGCGTCCAGAAACTTTGATTATGTCAACTTGTGAATGGAATTATAGTTAACTGAGCGGAAGTTGGCAAATTAGAGGGTCATCCAAATTCTTGCGCTCCGAGCCGGTTTGCAACCGGCGGTCGGGATTGCAAATCCCTTCCGAGCATCAAAATTGGATCGATTGGGTATCGGCGATCTCAAATGAGGGGAAATTTGGGAGAGGTTATCGGGTGAATATCACGGAGGGATAGGAGAAATCACGGAGATTCGCGGAGAAGTAATTGGAGAAAAATTCTAAGGCTTTCTAATTTTCTCTGCGAGTCTCCGTATTAGTGTCTATTGCTATTGCTCGTCCCCATCGTCACTGTTCGGTGGTTCATTCTCTGCCTCCGGCTGTTTTTCTCCTAGCAAGGCGTCAAGCTGCTGCCGGAGGTTACGCAGGTCGATCATCACGTCAGCGAACTCGTCCCGCTCCAGGGCCTCGGTGAGCTGATTTTTATCCTCGGCCTTGAGGCGGTTGAGAAAGTCGAGCGTCTGGCGCACTTTGGTGCGGAAGCGGATGACCGGCGCGGAGGAGACGGCCCGGGCCAACGGGGCGCTCGATTCAGGCGTAACCGACGGCTGTTTAGCCCGCGTTTCATCGGCCAGCAGCTTCTCGACCAGTTCTTTGACCGAGGCCACTACCGACCGGGCCGGGCCATCTTCGGCCTCGTTCTCCGCCTGCCAGGCCACCACCTGCTCCAACGCCTTCACCTGGAGCGTGGGGTTATTCTTGAGCTTCTGGACGATGGGCCGGATCGTGCGTTCGGCCAGGCTGTGATTTTCGATGATCTTCTGCGCTTCCGGGCTGAGGTTGAGAACGGAGGTGGTGAAGATGCGGTACCGTTTGGAGATACTCAGCGTCTCCTCGACCTTGCGCCAGGGAATGAGCGACTTGGTGTCGATCTCCGCCTCCGGTGAACCATGGTTCACCCCCGACAGTTCATACCGCAGCGACCACATTCCCCGCGCTCGCTCGACGGCGTTGATGTCTTCCCGCATCAAGTTTTCGATGAATTGATGCGCCCGAACGGTCACGCCCGGCGGGGCGATGGTGGCCTTGATCTGGGTCGGATCGGTTCGCAGCGCCCCTTCCCGGATCTGCTGGTCGGTGTTAGCCAGGTGGACGTGGGCCCAGTAGCGTCGCTCGCCGGTGACGATCAGATAGTCGATGCCGGAAGGGGACGTTTCGCCGGGCCGAGGCTCCCGCACGGAGATGGGGTTAATCAGGCCGTGCTGGGCGATGCTGTCGGCCAGCCGTTTGAGTTCGTGGATCGTTCGCCGCAGGCCGGTGTCAGCGTTGGGAGACTCCCCCCGCTCGACCCACTGCCGGACAGCCTCGAAGACGACCAGGCTGCCGCTATTGACCGCCTCAGCCAGATCGTCCGGCAGCAGACGGCGGGGCTGGCCGGGATCGGGCAGAATCGTGGCAATGTCGAGGGTCAAAGCCTCGGGCGAGTCTGAAGGGTTCTCGCTCTCGGTTTGGGCTTCATCGCTCATAAAGGCCATCACGGTGCTGAGGGAGGGTTTTTTACGCCTGGACACGGTTCAAAACCTCCTTTGTCAATTCTACGAACGCTTCCGCCGGGTCGCCGGTATCAAAGCCGAAAATGTCGGTCTGGGCAGCGTGGGCATTGCGAATGGCTACCCGGTTGGGGATGGAGGGCAGAATTTTCTGGCCAAACATCTGCTCCAACGCCTCCGTGGTTTCGCGGGCCTCGATGGTGCGGTTAATCATCGTCGGCACGATGCCCAAAATTTGCAGCCGGTTGATCTTGGCTACATCGTTGATCGTGTCCCGCAGCAAACCCAGACCGATCAGTGGAAAGTAGCCCGGCTCGACGGGGATGATGACTTGGTCGGCGGCCATCAGGCTGTTCAGGGTCAACATGCCCAGCGACGGCGGGCAGTCGATGATGACGATGTCATACTCATCCTGAAGCGACTGGAGAGCCGTCGCCAGCCGGTCTTCGCGGCGGATGATGCCGATCAGGTCGATCTCGGCTCGGGCCAGACGAATGTGGGAGGGTAGCAGATCGAGCGTGGCCGCCGGGTAGGGACCGTTCTCCGGTAGCTCGACCGTCTGGATGGCGCTGCGGGCCGGGGCTTCGTTGACGATCACTTCATAGGTGGTGTTGACATTTTCCAACGGCCCCAGCGTGAAGCGAGCCGTCAAAAAGACCGCGCTGGCGTTGGCCTGCGGATCGGCATCGACCAGCAGCACTCGCGGCCCCGCCTCCCGCCCATTCTGGGTTGTGCCGATGCCCCGCGACAGCGCCCCGGCCAGATTGACCGCCAGTGTCGATTTACCGACCCCTCCTTTTTGATTCGATATAGCGATAGTCCGCATAATTTTCCTCGCTGTTACTCTAATGTTGGACAATTAACTGTCGTTGATGGCTTTCCTAAAAAAGCCGCAACACGTAAGGCAGTTCCAAGATTTAAATGATTCCAAAGTGGGATGATGAGTCAGTGGTCAGTGGTCCTTTGTCCTTTGCCACTGACCACTGACAAAGGACCCCAAGCTCGGATTTTTGGGATGATTATTTTTCTGGTACTGCCTAAAACGTAAGTTCTTCTCAATCTTTACCCCCAATCAATTTTTTGCTTTAGATCATTGTAATAATCATCCGGTAGATGGCGCTCTTGTTGGAGGCGGTCAACTACCAGGCCGGGAGCGATGTTGATGCGCCGGGCAAAGTGACGGATGGCGGTTTTGGTCCGGTAATCCTCACGCTCCAAAAAATGTGCCCACAGCCGGGGCGGAATCAACAGATCGGCGGCGAAGGTGTCCGCCTCGGCCTCGGTGGCTCTATCTTGAGCCGTCTGGCCTTCCAGGAACAGTGTCCGCTTGCCGTGGAGGAGCAGATGCCCGGCCTGATGATAGAAAGCGGGCCACAATCGGTCATCGGTACTCAGGGCGGCGCTGAGTTGGAGGATCGCTTTGGTGGGAGTTAGCCAGCGGGTGGCTCCGGTGAGGGGCAGGCGGGGCAGGGGAGGCACGACGACCACCGCCACGCCGACCCTGGCACAGCGGTTGCTCAATTCCGAATAAAATGGGGTTGGATTCAGGGTCAGGCTCCGTAAATGGATGAGGTCATCCCGAAAAAGTTTGGCCTCGAACGGGCGGCACTGAATCTGTTGGGCCAGTAGTTCCCCCCGGCGCAGCCAGGCAGCGACACTCTCCGTGGTAGCATCGTCTAACCCGGCTGAGGCCAACAGGCCGGTATCTGTTCCTGTCCATAGGGCCTGCCACTGCGCCGGGGCCACCACGCCAAAGAATTGCAGCAGCGCCCGCAGTTGGGCCACCTCATCGGCATATCTGTCCAGCCAACCCTGCTCGATCATCGCCGCCACCGGCATTTTAGCCAACCACTCGGTCTGATCCCGCAACAGAATGTCCTCTTCTTGGCGGGCCAACGCTTCCCGGTAATGCTGTTCCCGATTGTTCCAAAATTTGGCCGGGATGCCCAGCACCCGCTCCAATTGTAAGGCCGTCTCCACGGTGATGCTGACCTTATTTTTGATGATGCCGTTGATCGTTTTGGTTGGGCGGCCCATCCGTTGGGCCAGTTCGGCCTGGGACATCCCCAGCGCATCGAGAGTCTGCTGCAACACCTGACCGGGGGGCAGCGGGTCGCTCTGCTGTTGGTAGTCGTCAATGCGGGCTACAATCGTTTCGTTCACCGGATTATGCACTCCAGGATTTTCTGATAAAATGATTAACTTTAACCGTTAATTTTATTGTAACATTTTATGGAAATTAAGTCAATTCAGAAGGGTGTATTTTGAGGCGGGGAAGGCTGAAAGGGGGGCGTCGGTGAACTGCGTAACTTCTAAAAATATGGAGATTACCAGTAGACCGCAGCATCCTGAGTAAACCGAAGAATGAGGTTGTATCGAAGGGTGCAATTGCGGTCTACTGATTACACCAAATCCAGTAATAATTGTTGCGGGTCGCTCAACAGGCCGCTCAATTTTTGAATGAAAGCGCCGGCAGCGGCTCCGTCGATGAGGCGATGATCGTAGCTGAGGGCCAGCGGCAACATAGGGCGGATGACCACCTGTCCCTCGACGGCGACCGGCTTTTCTTCGAGGCGACCGATACCCAAGATAGCCACTTCAGGGGGATTGATGATCGGCGTCCCTTGCCGCCCGCCAAAGCTGCCGAAGTTGGTCACGGAAAAGGTGCTACCGGATAGCTCGACCTGGGTCAGCGTGCGGGTCGGAGCCGCATCAGCCAGCCGCTTGATCTCCTGGGCGATTTGGAGGACACTCAGCCGGTCGGCGTGACGGATGACCGGCACGAGCAACCCTTCCGGTATGGCGGTGGCCACGCCGATGTGGTAGTGGCGATGCACCAAAATTTTCCGACGCTCCATATCTAACGAGGCGTTAAAATAGGGGAAGGCTTTCAAACATTGTACGGCGGCTTTGATGATGAGGGGCAGATAGGTTAGCTTGACACCGCGCCGCTCGGCTTCCGGCTGGAGATGATCCCGCAGGGCCACCAGCCGGTCAGCCTCGATCTCCTCGAAGCTGGTCACGTGGGGAATCTGCCAGGCCAGGGCCATCCGCTCGGCGACGCGGCGGCGTAGCCCTTGCAGCGGCTCCTCGTCGGTGCGCTCCTGACCGGCGGCGGGCGGCACGACCGGGGGCGGGGATGGCGGGGCGGCTTTGGCCCCAACCTCCGGGGTTGATTCTGCTACCGCTGCCGCTTGTTGCTGCTCCACGTACCGATCCAAATCTTGGGGCAACACCCGCCCCGCCGGACCTGAGCCGGATACATCGGCCAGCTCGATGCCCCGCTCCAGGGCCATCTTCCGCACGGCCGGCGCGGCCAACACCCGCCGGTCCGGCCCGGCCAGGCCCGGCGATTTGACTGACCGAGGCGCTGGCTCGGCCTGGGTCGTCTGACCGTTACCCGTTGGGGACGTTACGTTGTGGGGTTCCTCGGTGGCGATGACCACCAAAATATCCCCGACCTCAGCCAGGGTTCCGACCTCGGCCCGGATGTCGGCGATTTGTCCGGCCACCGGTGATGGGATTTCGACCACTGCCTTGTCGGTCTGCACTTCCAAAAGCGGCTGATCCTGGGTGACCGTATCACCCGGTTGCACCAGCCAGGTCAA
>CAZWZZ010000431.1:0-5886 GCA_964638395.1 uncultured Caldilineaceae bacterium | reverse complement strand
ATCGCCAACTGGAACCGCATCTACGGCAAACAGGGCTTCACCCAATACCAATTTATTTTGCCCAAAGCGGAAAGCCGGGTGGGGTTACGCAAAATCTTGAAAAAGATTTCCGACCACGGCCAGGGCTCTTTTGTGTCCGTACTGAAAATGTATGATAAGCAGAATAGTTACCTGCCATTTGCTATGAAAGGTTACTCGCTGGCCCTCGATTTTCCGATCAAGCCGGGACTGTTTGACTTTTTGGACGAATTAGATGACCTGGTTTTGGAACACGGGGGGCGGCTTTACCTGACCAAAGATGTCCGTATGAAAAAGGAGATGTTTATGCAGAGCTATCCCGGCGTCGAAACCTTTATCGACAACGTCAAAGCCCTCAATCACGGAGCCAAATTTCGTTCATTTCAATCGGATCGGGTGGGAATTACAGGATGAAAAACGTTTTGATTTTGGGAGCAACCTCCGATATTGCCCAAGCCCTGGCTCACGAATATGCCGCTCAGGGCTTTGCTGTCACGCTGGCCGCCCGCCAGGCGGAGCGGCTCAAAGAAACCGCTGCGGATCTCGAAATCCGGCACAATGTCCGGGTGACGACGGCGGCGTTCGATGCTTTGGCATATGACAGCCACGCCGCTTTTTACGAAGGGCTGCCGACCAAGCCGGATGTGGCCATCTGCGTCTTCGGCTACCTGGGCGACCAGGCCCAGGCCCAGGCCGACTTCGGCGAAGCCCGCAAGATCATCGACACCAACTACACCGGCGCGGTCTCCATTCTGGAGATCATCGCCGCCGATTTTGAGCAGCGGCGGACCGGAACGATCATCGGCATTAGCTCCGTGGCCGGGGACCGGGGCCGGCAGAGCAACTACATCTACGGCAGCGCCAAAGCAGCCCTGGCCACCTACCTGTCCGGTCTCAAGAACCGGCTGGCCAAAGCGGGCGTTCAGGTCTTAACCGTCAAGCCCGGCTTCGTCCGCACCAAAATGACCGCCGGGATGCCCCTGCCCGCTCCGGTCACCGCCCAGCCGGCTCAGGTCGCCGGCGATGTGTTTAGAGCCTATCAGAAAAATAGCGACCGGGTGGTGTATACCCTGTGGATGTGGCGCTATATTATGTTCATCATTCGGGCTATTCCCGAACCAATCTTCAAGCGGTTGAGTTTGTAGATAGCCAAAATTGAGTGACGCTGCGTACCACTTTTTAGTGATTTTTGAGCTATTCTGGGCTGCTCAAACCGGATTCAAACGCCGTTTATGTTATAATAATGGTGGGGTATTCTTTCTCACCTGTTTATCACCTGCGAATAGGAGTACAAAACGACCTCAATCCCTGAAAGCTCCTTACGATTTGATTGGGGGGATCTCTACTCTCTGGGCGGGCCAGCAATAATCAGTAGACCGCAATTGCACCCTTCGATACGACCTCGTTTCTCGGTCCACTCAGGATGCTGCGGTCTACTGATAATAAAAGACAAAACTCCGGACAGTGACGACTTCGGTAATCTTCAAGGGTGAATTTGCCGTTGCTGATAGCTTTGGGATGTTCGACATCTCAATTTAATAACCGGACCATCGGGACCGGTTGGCTTCCTTTGTACATTACCTACTTCTCTCCCATCCGTATCTCCTACTTCTCAAAAATATTTCGACAACAATGCTGGAATTCTTCCCCATGCGCTTTATCGATATGGTCATAAATATTCTGTAACAAAATGTTCCCCAAACTGAGATATTTATAATGAGAGTGGTTGATGTTAAGGTGTGGTAAACGTAATATCTTTTTAGTAATCATTACGCTATTGTTGATAAATCGGGCCGGGGGGGTTGAGACGACTCAGGCTGGCGATAATCTGTGGACGGCCTTGGGACCACCCGGCGGCACCGTCCAGGCGTTGGCCTTTCATCCAAATAACGGGAATATTCTATACGCCGGCACTTACGGAGGGGGTGTGTTCAAAAGTGTGGATGGCGGGCAGAGCTGGGTGGCGGCTAATCTGGGGTTAGACTCCCGAGTTTATGCGTTGGCTATCGACCCCATATCCCCCAATATTTTATACGCTGGCACGTTTGGGGGCGGTGTTTTCAAGAGTTGGGATAGTGGGAATAGTTGGCAGTCTATCAATGTCGGTTTAAATCCGATGCAAATCTATTCGCTCTTTCTCGATCCGGCCGCGCCCCGTACCATTTATGCCGGCACCCAGGATGACGGGGTCTATAAAAGTGTCGATGGCGGGGGAACCTGGTTTCCGGCCAATGTAGGGATTGAGTCTGCAACAATCTTCACCTTGACCAAGGATCCAACCACGACCGCCACCCTGTATGCCGGTACGTCCGGGGGGGTCTTTCGTTCTGTGGATGGGGGTCAAAGCTGGGCTGAACGGAACGGTCAGGATAACACGCTGCGGAGTTTCGTTGTTGATAACCTGACCATGCACGCCTCAATGCCGGGCACGATTTATGCCAGCACTTTTGGGGGCGGCATTTTTCGGAGTGTGAATGGGGGTGCTACCTGGCTGCCAATCAACGACGGGTTGAGCAATCTGACCACCGTCTCCTTGGCCATTGATCCTCAAAATCCAGATGTTCTTTATGTGGGCACGTTTGGCAGCGGTGTTTTCAAAAGTGACAATCGGGGCGACACCTGGCAAGCAGTTTCATCCGGTTTGACCGACCTCAATATTCTCAGCGTGGGCCTCCATCCTGTTTCGGATACCCTCTACGCGGGAGCCTTTAACCGGGGTGTATTCAAGAGCGTCGATGGCGCAGCCAGTTGGGAGACCGCCAATCAGGGGCTTAACGCGACCAAGGTTCGGACTATCGTGGCCAACCCGCTTTTGCCGGATGAACTGTATGCCGGCACCGAACGGAATGGCGTCTTCAAAAGTGTGGATGGCGGGCAAAATTGGGTGGCTGTTCTCGAAACCAATAAAAATGCCATATTTTATGGGCTGGCCATTGATCCGGTCACACCCAGTATCGTGTATACGGCCAGTTCGGAGGGCATCTTTAAGAGTGCCAACGGTGGCGGCTCTTGGCAGCCACGTAATAGCGGCTTACCCGGTTTGCTAGTCCGGGCGATTATCATCGACCCGGTCATGACCGACCGGCTGTATGCGGCGTTGAATGGCAAAGGCGTCTATGTCACGACAAATGGGGGGGGGGACTGGAGTCCCCTCAATAACGGCCTCGATAATGAGAGGGTTTCCACTCTGGCCGTCGATCCTCAGAAAAATAATATCCTGTATGCCGGAACGGGCAACGGACTTTTCAAAAGTGTGAATAGGGGGGCAACCTGGCAGAAAATGAGTAGCGGTCTGCCCCAAGCGGTAGAGGTTTTTGCGGTGACCGTCAATCCGGCTATCTCAGATATTGTCTATATCGGCACGAATCAGGGCTTCTTCAAAAGCACAAACGGCGGCAATAGTTGGGACGGCCCCACCATGCTGACCGGCGACGTTCGGTTTTTGAAGAATGATCCCGCCAATCCGCGAATGTTGTACGCCGGTACGGAGTATGGCGTTTTCAAGAGTGCCAACAGTGGCGATCACTGGACCGGCTTTAACGGCACCTTAAATAATGTCGATGTTCTTTTTGTCACCCTTGATCCCCACACGCCAGCCAAAATTTATGCGGGGACGGATGGCGGCGGAGCTTACACCTTTACGCAGTTGCCGGCAGACTTCAGCCTCTTTTTACCCCTAATTTACAAATAAAGCATCTCCAAAAAACTAACTACCTGTCAAAAATCCGTAAAGCGTAAAGCGAAAAACGTACAGGCTTTACGTTTCACGTTTTGCGTTTTACGGACTAACTTAAAACTTAATTCTTGGGTCTGCCTCATCCTCACGGTTCCTCATCGGGGTTCTGGCTCACCGGCTCATCAAACTGCGATTCACTGTAGATCACCTGCTGCGTCAAAACGTACCAATCGGTAATCGTGCGGAAGCGATCACTGCCGTTTGTGAGGGGGCCGAGTTGCACTTCCAGAACATCCTGATTGACTCCATAGGTATAAACCGGATGGAACAGAATGAGGGCCGGCACTTCCTGGGCAAAAATACGCTGGAAGTCGAAGTAAAAATCGCTGCGCCGGCCGGTGCTGGTGATGGTTCGGGCTGCCTGTAACAGCTCTGAGGCGGTTTGGTTGTCCCAGCCGCCATAATTTTGGCCGCCGTTGATCTGGCTGCGATGCCAGAGGGGGTAGGGGTCCGGGTCAGCGGTCAGCATCACCTCGGCCAGGGCCGCTTCAAAATCTCGTTGGGTCAGTCGCTCGCCCAGGCCCGCGCCGACGACCTCGACCGTGGCGGCCACCCCAATCTGCCGCCATTGCTCGCTGACAGCCTCGGCCACGGCGATTTTATCGGGGCTATCATCACTGAGGAGGCGAAAGGCGAGGGGAACCCCATCCCGGTCTCGAATGTCATCACCATCCCGGTCGATCCAGCCCGCTTCATCCAGCAACCCACCCGCCGTCGCCGGATCGTGAGGAATGACCGGCAGATTGGGGTTGTAGGCCCAACTCCAGGAGCGGATCGGTCCCGACGCCACCAAGCCCTGTCCGTTGAGCGCCTGGTCGATGATCGCCTGGCGATCCAGAGCCATCAACAGGGCCGTCCGAATCTTGGCCTCGTTGAAGAAAGGCAGTTGTTCGGGGGCCTGGAGGTTGAGATAGATCAGGGTGTAGGCCGACAGCCGGGCCGTGTATAAATTGAGTGAGTCGGTGGTCTGTAAATCGGAGATGGCCTGGGGCGGGACAAAGCCGATGCCCTCCACTTCGCCCGATTGATAAGCGGCGATGGCTGCCTGGTAACTGGGATAGAAGCGGAGTTCGATGTTGGCTAACCGGGGGGCGTCGCCGTGGTACAGCGGATTGGCCGACAGGCGGGCATATTGGGCTGTGATCTGTTCCAGACGATACGGACCGGTGCCGACCGGTTCGAGGTTGAAGGGGTGGCTGATGAGATCAGCTGCCGCCACATCCTCCAGCAAATGGGCCGGTAGCAAACCGATGGTAGTGTAATCGACAAAAGCCGGGTAGGGTTCCGCCAGTAAGAACCGAACCGTATAATCGTCCAGCTTTTGCGCGGTCACGCTGCGCCACAAATCACCCAGGTAGGGCACGCCCGGAAAATCGGGGTCCTGCATCAGGTTGACGGTGAAAATGACATCATCGGCGGTGACCGGCTGGCCATCCTGCCAGCGGATATCCTCCCGCAGTTTGAACAGATAGGCCAGACCATCCTCACTGACTTCCCACCGTTCGGCCAGATCAGGCTTCAACCCGCCCTGGCCGTCGGAACGGGTCAGCCCGTTGAAGATCAGGCTACTCAAATCCTGATCGACCGGGTTGTAATCAGCCAGCAGCGGATTGACCAACTGGGGCCTGCCGGCGATGCCTTCGCGGTAGGTTCCCTGCTCATCCGGCAGGGTGATGGTCGTCCGGGAAAAGGCCAAGAGGCCCAAAAATGTTAAGGTCAGGGCAATACCGGTCACTGTAATGATGGCTTGCCACCGAATATGACGTCCCAAAGGGCGCTTTTCTCCCGTCTACCCGGCAATAATGACTGACAGAATCGAAATGGCAAAGAACGCGATGGTCAGACCGATGGTGACCTGGTGCAGCGACTTCTCCACCCCACGTCGGGTGCGGTAAACGCCCCCGTCGCCGCCAAAGATACCCCCCAACCCGGAGCCTTTGGCCTGCAACAGCACCAGAATGACGATGGCGATAGAAATTACGATTTGAACGATTTGAAAGGCGACTTCCAAGAGATTCCCTCTTTTTCTTAAGAGACATTATACCGATTAGCGTTATGCCTCCCGAAAAGAGCAGGATTGTCTGAATGATAGGATCAAAATCCTTTAATTCTAGCGATCCTGCTCTCGTGAC
>CAZWZZ010000430.1:0-5886 GCA_964638395.1 uncultured Caldilineaceae bacterium | reverse complement strand
TTGGCAGCCAGGCTCAACCCCTCACGCAGATGCAGCGTCAGGCCAAATTCAGTCGCGGTTTCCTCGATAAAAGGGCGATAGGGTGTCAGGTCGCGGGCAATCAGGGCCACTTCGCCGGCAGACATCTGATCCCGGACCAGCCGGGCCTTGAGCCAGCGCAGCGCCGCCCGAACTTCTTCGGCTCGGTTTTGCGTTTCGATGAAACTCACAGAATCGGAGGATGCGGGGTGGGGGACGCTGGCTCGACCATACAGTTCAAACAGGTTTGCTTCCAGATAGGCCAAAGCAGGAGCGATAGAGGCGCTAGGCGCTTCAGGCAGAGGTTGGGGTTCAAGACTCAGCGCCCGGCTGAGGGCTTGTAAGGCGCGGGTGAAGCGGCGCAACGCAGGGCGAGGAAGGGGAGATTGGAGATTGGAGATTGGAGATTGGAGACTGGAGATTGGAGATTGGAGATTTTCTAACTGCTCTGCCCCCCTGCTCCCCTGCTCCTCATCCTCCCTGCTTCTCATCTCTCCGGTCAGGGTGATGAGGGTTTCGGTGGCGCGGTCGGCCAGGCGTTTGAGGACGGCTAACTGGGTCGGATTGAACTCGTCGAAGCCATCGATGATGAGAAGTTGTACATGACGCCCCAAATCGGGCCGCCGTTCCAAAGCTGAGGCGGCCAGCCAGCCCTGACCTTCGATATCCACCCAACCTTGCTCCAGCAACCAATCCTGGTAAGCCGTATAGATTTCGGACAGTTCGGCCAGCCGTGAGTCACGACTGGGGAGGGCGTGAATGGCCCGGATGAAATCATCGCGGTGAATGCGGGCGCGTTTAAGTTCTTCCAGCAAAGCACGCAAGGTGGTGACGAAGCCCGGCTTGTCCCGCAGCGGCGCATAATAAGGCAACCGGCCTGCGTCGGTCAAGTCTGCAATGATCGTGCGGAGTAAACGATATTGGACCGGCTCCGGCAGACGCGGCTCCGGCTTACCGGCCCAGGCCAGTATCTCGGCATAAAGGGTGTAAAAGGTATTCAGGTTCACCCCCAGCGCGCCGCCCTGGGTACTCAAGCGGTGGCGGAAGGCATTGAGCTGAGCCTGGTTGGGCAGGATGACGGTTACCGGGGTCAGGGGGTTGGCGGTGCGGGCTTGACGGATATGCTCCAACACGTAGGCGGTTTTGCCGTGACCGGCGGGGGCCAGGTAAAGATGGGTAGACATCGACAAACGTTAACGCTTTTTACGTTTCTTGCGAGGGTTTACCGTAAACGAAGTAGGTTGACGATGAGGATTTGTTTGGGCTAATTTTTGAGTTCGCTTGACTTGATAAGCGCGAATCTCTTGCGCCAGAGGATGATTGGTTTTAACCCGTAATTGAGTTAATGAGGTTACCGTAACAGATTTTTCATTTCCCGCTAAGAGGACGGCACAGCCAATCCCACCTTCATCGCCCATATAAAGCACATCATCAATTTGTAAATCTTGACCGGATTTGACCTTAATCCTATTCTGGCGCATTGTTTGAATAAACGCTTTGGTCGGTCGAGCGGTTATGGGCAACTGCGCTTTCATTTTTTCAACTAATTCTATTGCCTCAGTATAGTCATCAATCATATTAACCTTACCATTTACTTTAACCCTTTGAGAACTTTTTCATTGGTAATCCCTTTCTCCTGGCTGAGAAAGGTAAAGAATTTACGCAACGCGACCTTTCGGTCTGCCGGCGCGGTCGAATCCCAAACCTTACGTTTGTACCATTTTTGAAAGTGAGTATTGGCGATGCCTCGCGTAATGTCATCAATACTTTCAACATCGGTATACCGGATAAGAAATTCGATAAACATTTCCACAACCCCGGTATGCTTTCTAACCGTTCGTGCGGAAAATTTCTGGCCGAGATGCTCGGCAAATTCTTCATTCAGACCGTCCAGATATTCACGAAGGGGTTGACGGGCTTTTTCGGCGGCGATCATTGCCTCAAAATATTCGTCAATTTTGTCGCCGGGAACGACCACTCGGCCGGTGAAAACTTTAGCCATAAGTTAACTCCTAATTTCAGTAAATCACAGTTTGAGGAGGTAGTACGCCTTCGTGCGGCTCTATTCGGCACGAGGGCGTACCTCACTCCGCAATTCGTGACTTACTGAATTTTTCATTTGCCACAACACTTTTTATACTTTTTTCCGCTGCCACATGGGCAGGGATCGTTTCTGCCAATTTTTGGCTGTGATATAACTTGAGCCGGTTCAGAATCAGCAGTTTCATTGTCTACCGTCTCTTTGAACATACGGTAATGTCTTTTGAGCCGGTCAACGTAGTGCTTGTCTTGTAAAACGCGCCTCACTTCTCTCAGCAGCGCGGGGGCCAGTTCAGTTTGGGGACTGGTGGTATTCAAGGCCGGCCCTTTTAATTCTTTTAGAACATTGGTATCGTCAAATCCAAGCCAGTTTGCGTAAAACTTTTTGCTTTCCCAACCGTAAGCAATAACGGCCTCAATTTTTTGTCTTCGCCGTGAACCGACATTGAAAAACACTCGCCGGCAATCGCAGCCCGGCTCGTTGCAATAGGCTTCCATCAGGGCATACTCATCGGCGGGCAACTCCGGGTGGTTAAAGGTGATGAGGGTGCGGGTTTCTTCTTCGGCCACGTCGGGAAATAATTCGTGAAATGGTTGATAGGGCATAATTACAATCCGGCTTCTGCTACTAACTGATAACCTTTGTTGACCACATCCTGAACCGTCTCGATTAAGGACTCGGCGGTCTCGATGGAGGGGGGCGGCGCTTCTTCGTCGTCATCGGCCGGCGGCGTTGTCAGTTCGCGGACGTGAGCCAGCCGGGCGGCCAGGTCACTGTCAAGCCGCTTGCTTTCCACCAACTCGGCCTGCACCAGACGCGGCGAGGGCAATGCCGGGCCGGGTTCGCGCTCTTTGACCAAAGCCAGATGAGCGGTCAGCGCCCAGCCGAGGCCCTGATGAATAGGCCGCAAAACCTCTTCCGGGAAGCCCCCTTGTAGCACCACCCGAGCCAGTTGCAGCCGTTTGTTGGCGCTGTCAAATCCTGCCCTTGCCTTTTGCAGCCGGCGTGTTTCGGCCTCGCGGGTGGCTGTTGGGGCAGGCATGGAGGGGGCGCGGTAAAATTCTTTTTTGGCTTTGGGATCGGCCTGTTCCACCGCGCCGCCGGTCAGCGCCAGGAGCGTCTGATAACTTTCCTGTTCCATCAAGTGCAAGCCGGGCAGGTTGGCTCCGTTATCCGCCTCAAAATGTTCGGTGAGGAGTTTTTCAATTTGGGGCCGTAACTCGGCGGGCGAATGATCGACCACCACCAACACATTGCCGTCAGACGGCGTGCCTGGCAATTGGGGAGCGCGGCGCACCAGCATCACCCGACCGGGGAAATGGCCCACCAGCCGGTCGGCAAAAGCGCGGAGGGTGGGGGTGGGGGCGGCTTTGGGTTCGGGCGCAGCCTTGGGCGCCAGGTCGAGCTTGACTTCGGCGGGCGGCGGCGCGCCCAGCATATTATCAATTTTTTGCATCAAACTCTGGCCGGTATCGTGGAAGGTAATCTCGCCGGGCGCTTCTTCGGTGCCAAAGACGCCGGCAAAGACATCCCGTTTGGCGGCCAGGGTGTCGAGCATACGCTCCTCGATAGTGCCTTTGGCCACCAGGTTAATCACGTTGACGGTGTGCGGCTGGCCGTGACGATGGGCGCGGGCGATGCGCTGGTCCAACACAGCCGGGTTCCAGGGCAAATCCAGATTGACGACCAGGCTGGCCGCCTGTAGATTAAGTCCAACGCCCCCGGCATCGGTGGAGAGAAAGACTTTGCATTTATCATCCTCAAAGAAACGCTCGATGAGCGCGCCGCGCTTGGGGGTTGGCACGTCGCCGCTGAGGGTGACGTGACCCACATTTAACCGCTCCAGCACCGGATAGGTCAGATGAAGCATGTTGGTCCACTGGCTAAAGAGGATGGCTTTGTGGCCGTTGTTGGCGACTTCGTCATCCAAGATATCGGTCAATTCTTGCAGCTTGGGCGAGGTTTTTTCTCGATCTTGGGGAGACAGGTCGGGGTCGTGCAGGGCCAGGGCGTTGCAGATAAGGCGCATTTTGACCAGCGCACCCAGCAATACTTTATGCTCTTTGGGGGTCAGGGGTCGGCGACGGGCGGTGGCAATCAGCTTGGCTACGGTACTGCGAAATTCTTCGTAAGCTTTCCATTGAGGGTCGGTCATCCCCACAAAGAAGTTGTTGTCGATACGGTCGGGCAGGTCTTTTAGCACCTCATCCCGCACACGGCGCAGCGAGTATGGCGAAATTTCGTGGCGTAGTTCGGCCAGATTTTTATAGCCCAGCACTTTGAAGGAGCCGGAAGAGCGCCGTTCTACCTGGAAAAAGCGCTGGTTGAAGCGCCACAGCGGGCCGAGGATAGTCGGGTCGATAAATTGGAAAATACTGTACAGTTCATCCAGCCGATTTTCAAGAGGGGTTCCGGTCAGCACAAAAGCGTAGGGGCTGCGCAGCCGTTTGACAGAATCGGCGGTTTTGGTACGCCAGTTTTTGATGCGCTGGGCCTCATCCAGGATGATTAAGTCGGGCCGGAGGCGGCGCAGATCCTCTTCATCCCGCAGCACCAATTCGTAGTTAATGATGTTGAAGAAGGCAGGGTCTTGGTACAGCTCGCGCCGGGCCTGGACATTGCCCTCAATCACGTCAGCCGTGAAGGAAGTGAAGCGTCGAACCTCTCGCGCCCATTGGTGTTTGAGCGAGGCCGGGCAGACCACCAGCACCCGTTGAATGTCGCGCAATTGGTGCAACAGGCTGCTGGCAGCGATGGCCTGCACCGTTTTACCCAGGCCCATATCATCGGCCAGCATAGCCCGACGGCCAAAAGCCAGGTGCATAGCCCCTTCTTGCTGATAAGGGTAGAGCGGCGAGGAAAGCAAATTGAGGGAGCGATGGCCTTGGTCAATTTGCTCCACGAACCACTCTTTCTGGCGCTGAATCGACTCAATGTCTTGCAACCGTTCCAAATACCGCTCAACCTCGGGCGTAATTTGAAGCGACTCGCGCTGCCGGGCGGGCAACGCTTCAATCTCTTTGAACAGGGCGGGCAGGCTCTTGGTTACAGAGCCGGTCAGAATGCCCTCGGCGTCAAAGTAGCGAGCCAATGTATCGCGCAAGGTTGAGGGGCCGGGCAGAGGCAGGGTAAGGCGCACGGTGGTTTCCTGGGCGTGGTGGAGAAAGATTTGGGAGACCGGCGGCTTTTCGGCGGCCACCTGGTCCCACGTGTCGCCCAGATTTTCTTTGAGATGCAACAACACCGCTTCAATATGCTTGCAAGTCCCCAGTAGATTGGTTTTGTAGTCGGCGCAGGTGCAGGAGTTGAGCAATTCGGTGAGCGAACGGATTTGTACGCGATAGGTCCGCCCGGATTGAGAGGCTATCTCAAAAGCGCTGTAGACCGCATGCTGCCCCTTATTCTCGATGGCGGCAATATCTTCTGTGGCTCGTTTACGGCGGCGCTCAATTTGATCTTGAATGCTGACCATGGCAATCACCTTTTTCATCAAGCTGGTAGAATAGTTTTCTATTTTAACACAAATGCTGTTTTGATGCTAAAAACTGCCCCTATGCGGATTCTGTTAAAAGACTGGAGGGGTGAAAGAAATGTTGAAAACCCCAAACAGTACAACGAATGGAGAAAACAACGAATTTTAGCCATTTTTTATTCCTTCCTTAATACAGCGTAAACAAAGTCTTATCAGGTTCGTAGTAACGGCTTCAGCCGTCTTTAGACCGCTAAAGCGGTTACTACAAACCTCACGAAACTTATTTTCCACAGTACTTAATTCGACAATGTCACATTCTTATGTTGAGTCTTTTGCCCCCCAAGACCCGCCTTTC
>CAZWZZ010000429.1:0-5894 GCA_964638395.1 uncultured Caldilineaceae bacterium | reverse complement strand
CTACTCCACCGACTCAAACTCCAACAACTCTACCTCGAAAATGAGGGTGGCGTTGGGCGGGATGGTGCCGCCGGCTCCCTGCTCGCCGTAGCCCAGCTCGGGGGGGATGACCAGTTGGCGAACGGCACCGACTTCCATCGTGGCCACGCCTTCATCCCAACCGGGGATGACCTGACCGGCTCCCAGGGGGAAGGTGAAGGGTTCACCCCGCGACAGGGAGCTATCGAACATCGTGCCATCTTCCAGCCAGCCGGTGTAATGGACCGTGACTTGGTCTCCCTCTTCCGGCGTATCGCCGCCGTCCCCTTCTTCGAGATCGTAATACATCAGGCCGCTGTCCGTCTCGGTGTAATCATCCTCATCCACCTCGGTCGGTTCGGTGGGGGGACCTTCCTGGATCTCCAGCAGTTCGACTTCCAAAACGATAGTGGTGTTGGGTGGAATAACATCTCTAAAACCTTCCTCACCATAGGCTAAATCTGGCGGAATGACCATCTGGCGCTTACTGCCGACTTGCATCGTGGTCATACCCTCATCCCACCCCGGCATCACCTGGCCGATGCCGACCGGAAAGGTGAAAGGATCCCCCTGGAAATAGGAGCTGTCGAGCAGTTCACCGCTCTCCTCAAACCAGGCGGTAAAGTGAACCGTGACTCGCTCCCCTTCTTCCGGTGTGGCCCCCTCCCCTTCTTCGAGGTCGTAATAGAGCAGGCCGTTGTCCGTTTCGGTGTAATCATCTTCATCCACCTCGGCCGGAGCCTCCGGCGCGCCTGGCAGAATATCCAGCAATTCGACCTCAAAATAGAGGGTCGAGTTGGGCGGAATAAGGCCGACCACTTGATCCTCATAGCCCAGCTCCGGCGGAATGATGAGCATATATGTATCGCCCACGGACATCAGGCCGATGCCTTCATCCCAGCCGGGAATGACCCGGCCCAGCCCCAGCGGAAACTGGATCGGCTCGCCCCGGTCGAGGGAGCTATCGAATTGATCCCCATTCTGGAGCATACCGGTGTAATGAACCTGCACGATTTCACCCTCTTCCGGGGACTCTTCCCCCTCACCCTCTTCCAAGATGACGTATTGCAGGCCGCTATCGGTGGAGTTAATATCCTCTTCCGGGAAATCCAGGTCGGGACTTAAGACCATTTCCTCGGTCGGTTCCGGCTCGACCTCCTCCTCCGTCGCCGCTTCATCTTCCGTAGCTTCGGTGTCCGTAGCCTCTTCCTCAGCCGTTTCGTCTGACCCTGCGGCTTCTTCAGCGTCGTCCGCCGGTGCGGCTTCGCTCTCCGCGGCGGTTTCACTATCCGCCTCGGTGGTCTCGGCCTCTTCCTCGTCCGCCGCTTCGCTCTCGGTGGCCTCGTCCTCACCCGTCTCGGTGGACTCTTCGGTCGTGGCTTCACTATCCGTGTCCGCGCCGTCGGTCGTGGCGGTCTCTCCTCCACCACAGGCAGTCAGGAAAGCGATCAAAAACAGTATCAAAACATATCTTACGTTCAACAGAATCTCCTTCTTTTTGGTAAATGATTTTTTTCAGGCAAAAAAAATAGACGGCAAACGACAAACAGGGGAAGTCAACTGTCTACCGTCTGCTGTCTATCTTCACTTAAGGATAATAACCAAAATCAGCAAATAATCAAACTATCGTCCCGTTTATGTCCCACCCGTTCCCTCCATCCCTTCCATCCCTTCCATCCCTACTTTGCCAGCGATAACAAAGCGGTCTACAATCTCGGCTATGACACGCTCGAAAAGCTCACGGTTTCTGGGGCCGCTGTTGATTCTGTGGCTGGCCTTTGGGCTGCGGCTCTACCGCCTCGATTTCCAGAGCATCTGGTGGGACGAAGGGCACAGCATTTTTGTCGCCGGCCAGCCCATCGCCGCCATCCCCACCCTGCCGGCGATGGATGTTCACCCCCCGGCCTACTTCGCTCTGCTCCACCTGTGGATGAGGTTGGCCGGTTCCAGCGAATTTGCCCTGCGTTACCTGTCAGTCATCTTTAGTCTGCTGACCGTCGCTCTGCTGTGGCGCTTCGCCCATTCTCTCACTTCATCTTTCGAGGTTCGCCCCCTTAGCCCCCCGGTGGGAGAGATTTCTGCATCCCTCTTTGGGAGGCCAGAACGCTCCGGCCTCCTGGCTGCCCTTCTAGCCGCCCTCTCACCCCTCTACGTTGCCTACGCCCAGGAGGTCCGCAGCTACGGGATGATTACCTTTTTGGCGCTGGGCAGTACCTTCGCCCTGTGGCAAATCGTCTGTGGAGATCAACCTGCGAGGTTTGGACAACCTCGTAGGTTTTCGATGGGTGACAAAAACCTACAAGGTTTTAGAAACCTTGCAGGTTGGAAAGACCTGGCAGGATGGTTGCTTATTTATATTTTGTTGACCGCCGCCGCGCTCTACACCCACTACTTCACCATTTTTTTGCTATTTTTTCAGAATGTGGTCTGGTTAGTTTGGGTGATCCACAGTTTTATAGCTCGACGAATTGCCAACAACACCCAACACCCTATCCGCTCCACAGCCGGTCCCGGCCTGCTCAATCTGCCGTTTCCGTTTCTCCTCTGGATCATTTCCCAACCGGCGATCTTTCTCATTTTCCTGCCCCAACTCCGGCTGGCCCTGCGCCAGGTGACCACCTACACCAACCCCAACCTGTCCCCGCCCAGCCTGGCCCACTTCCTCACTCACACCTGGCAAGCCTACACCGTCGGCCTGACGGTTGATCCCAGCCTGGCCACCTGGGGCAGTGGCGCTATCTTCGTTCTCTTGCTGATTAGTTGCGTGTCGGTGGTCAGTGGTCAGTGGTCAGTGGTCAGTGGTCAGTGGTCGGTGGTCAGTGGTCAGTGGTCGGTGGTTCCCCATCACCCAACCAAGCCTCCTCGATCTCCAATCTCCAATCTCCAATCTCCAATTACCATCCTCTGCTTCCTCCTGGCCTGGTTTCTCCTGCCCCTGGCCGCCTACTATCTCGTTCTCCAACGCCAACCCTCCTTCGAGCCGCGCTATATGATGCTCGTCACACCGGCTCTTTTTCTGCTGCTGGGCCTCGGTCTGGCCAGTATTTACCAATCCACACCCGGTAGACCACCCCCGCCCCCTTCGATACGCTCTCGCTACTCAGGAGATGCCCCTTCGATACGCGACCGCTACTCAGGAGATGCCCCTTCGATACGCGACCGCTACTCAGGAGGCGACCCTTCGATACAAGACCGCTACTCAGGAGGCGGTGATCTACTGACACACCGCCTTACGCCTCACGTTTTACGTTTTACGTTTTACGTTTCACGTTTCACGTTTTACGTTTTACTCTTCACCCCCCTCCTCCTCGCCCTCCACAGCTACTACACCAACCCGGCTTACTTCAAAGATGACTCGGCGGGCGTGGCTGCCTGGCTGGCCGCCGAAACAACTCCCGCCGACATCGTCTACGTCGATGTGCCCCACCCCTTTCATTATTATGCCGCGCAAATCCCCGCGCCAACGCGCTATCTCTTCGTCGATATTCACACCGCCGCCGAGCAACTGAACCGGGAGGCAGCGGGCACAGAGCGCCTCTACTGGGTCACCTGGCGGGGCAGTGATACCGATCCCCGGGGCGTCATCCCCTTCCTGGCCGAAAAAGCGGGGGAGCCGCTTGGCCAGCGGGATTTCAAAGGGTATCAGGTGCGCTGGTATGCGTTAACGGACACCTCCTTTAGCCTGCCGGCCGAGTTGACCCCGGTCAACGCCACCTTCGGCGATGTCCTCCAGCTCGATGGCGTGGCCTACGCCGAAACCACGCCAGTCGAGGAGCCGGTCTGGGTCACGCTCCATTTCACGTTGCTACGCCCGACCGATGTCGATTACAAAGTTTCAGTGCGGCTGCGGGGCGAAGATGGCACGCTGGTGCAGGCTGACCGAGACCTGCTCAACGACCGCCATTTTCGGACCTCGGCCTGGCCGGTCGCTGATCCGGCCCTCAACCAGGCCACCAACGTTTATCTGCTGCCGCCCGTTCCTCCCGGCGCGTACCAACTGGAAGCCGTTCTCTACAACGCCGCTCCGCCCTACCCCAGCGAGGGCGTGACCGGCATCGCCACCCAAGACCCGGTCTCGGCCATTTTGGGCACGGTCACTGTCTTTCCTTGAAGGGTCTAAGTGTGGTACAATAGGCGATGTCAGCCTCAAATTTGGAGCATTATTTTTAAGGAAGAAAAAGATGGTTACCGAGACGATCAACGCCCCCTCTCCATCGGCGGCCACCTTACCGTTTCCCAAACAGGGAGAGTGGACTTATGAACATTGGCTACACCTTCCCGAAGACGGGTGGACCTATGAAATCATCGACGGCGTGCTGCATATGACCCCGCCCCCGGCCATTGCTCATCAAGATGCTTCGGGTTACTTGTTTGCTCGAATGAGATTACACGCCGAGGAGAACGATTTAGGCAAAGTGTTGCCGGCCCCCTGTGGCGTCCGGCTGCCCAATCAGCCCGTGCCGGTCGAACCCGATATTCTTTTCATCAAAAAGGAACGCTTGGCTATCGTCGGCAAGCAGTATGTCGAGGGCGCTCCTGACCTGGTCGTTGAAATTATCTCCCCCTCTAACGCCCATCACGACCGGGACACAAAATTCAAGCTGTACGAAATGGCCGGGGTTCCCGAATATTGGCTGGTTGATTATCAAGCTCAAACCGTAGAGGTTTATCATCTCCGTGACGCTGTTTACCACCGGGCTGGGCTTTACACAGGCCGAAATGTTGTCAAAGCTGAACAATTGCTTGATTTTCAAGTCGTTGTCGCCCATCTATTCAGGTAGCTGATGAACCAGATTCGACAAATTCTGGGCCTGATCTTTGGCCCCAAAGAAAAAAATAACCCGCCACCCCCATCCAGTCCCACCCCAACTCCGCCCCCTCGACCGCCGGCAGCCGTTAACCCAACAACCCAAGGAGACTCTGCTGTGGAAAATCCGGACGCAGGCCGCGACTTGATCGACACGGTCATTCAGCGGCTCTATGAAAATGAGAGCCTGACCAGCGCCTTGACCGACGACTCGGCGACATTGCTGCTCAAATGGGGGGAGGAAGAATTGACCACGCTGGCTCAATTTAGCCCCGACGCCCAACAGGTGGACGATCTTAGTAGCCAGGCTGCCCGGGTCTTGCGCTTCGTCAACCATACCGTCGAGCGCCAGGCCGACCTGACCGAGACGGAACTGGTCGAAACCCTCATCAAATTAGTCCAACACGCTATGCAATTAGGCGTCATTGAATTCAAAATCGAACAGGGGATTACAGATGGCCAAAAAACGGAAGAGCAAGAAAAAGAAGTCGGGTAGCTCCCTCGGCACGGTGATTCTCATCTTGCTGATTGGGGGCGCACTTTTTGTTGGGAACAGGTTCGGCCTCGTTGACGTAGATGTGCAAGCCTTCCTCGATGAAGCCTTCGAAATCGTCGGCGAGGAGAACCCGCTGGGGGATGGCGGGGCCTTCGAGCCGCCCTCAGAGCCGGTCGTGGTCGAGCCGGTCACCAGCGAGTGGTACCAGCTCTACTTCACCAGCCCCCAATTCCCCGATGAGGAGACCAACCGCGTCCGCCTCGTCGAGCAGGGGTTGATCGACGTCATCAACCAGGCCCAGAACCGGGTAGATATCGCCATCTTCGAGCTAGATTTGCCTGACCTGGGCGAGGCCATCCTGGCCGCTCAGGAGCGAGGCGTCGAGGTACGGCTGGTGACTGATACCGATAACCTGGAAATCGACGAGACATTGATTTATCTCGAAGAAGAGGGCTTGCCCATCGTCGAGGATGACCGCAGCGCCTTGATGCACAACAAATTTGTGGTGGTCGATCAAAAAGCGGTCTGGACCGGCTCCTGGAACTTCACCCCCAACGGCACCTTCCGCAACAA
>CAZWZZ010000428.1:0-5912 GCA_964638395.1 uncultured Caldilineaceae bacterium | reverse complement strand
GGGGGGTGGCGAGCGACATAGCTCCGAAGAATCGTCTTATTTGAAAGGTATTGTTAGGAGATAAATTCATAAAAAAACCCCCTAATCTCCTAATCCCCGCTTTGATGGTTGTTGAGTAAAGACGGGGTGTGAGTTACTCAGCTTGATAGAGCCAGATATGATACTGGAGGGAGGTATCACCCTCCTGCAAAAAGTCGGAGTTGCTCTCGAAGGCCACGCTGGTCCCGTCGGCATTAATGGTCGGGCGTTCGCTGTGGCGGTCGATATCGGTGGCAAAGCTGAGGCGGCTGTAGCTCATCGTCGTCGTGTCGTAGAGCCATACCTCCAACTGCCCCGCCCGCAGCCCCCGTTTCAAAAAGTCGGAGTCGCTCATAAACGTAATTGTAGAGCCGTCGGCGCTAAGACGAGGGTCGAAACTGACCCGCTCAAAGCTGGAGGCGGTGGTGATGCGGGTATAGGTCAAGGTTTGGCTATCATACAGCCAAATCTCGAATTGATTGTTAGCAATTTTCTGCCCTGAAAAACCAAAATCGCTGTGGAAGGCAATGGTCGAGCCGGCGGCATTGAGGCTGGGCGCGAGACTTTCACGCCCGGCAGTGGTGGTGGTGATACGGCTGTAAGTTAATGTTTCGGTGTCAGCCAACCACACCTCAACCTGCTCGGTCGAGATGCCCTGGTCAAGGAAGTCGCCGTTGCTGTGAAAGGCCAGCTTGCGGCCATCGGCGCTCAGGGCCGGGGCGGCGCTGTCCACACCGGCGCTTGTGGCCTGGGTGACCCGTCTCAGTCTCTCTGTTTCGGTCCCGTACAGCCAAATCTCGAATTGGTTGTCGCCGATGCCCTCGTCCAAGAAATCGGAATCGCTGACAAAGGCGACGGTGCGACCATCGGCGCTGAGAGTCGGGGCGAAGCTGGTGCGGTTTTTGGCCGAGGCGCTGGTGATGCGGGTATAAGCCATCGTCTCCAGATCGAGCAGCCACAGTTCAGGTGGCACGAAGGGTCGGCCTTCGTTCAAGAAGTCGGCATTGCTGCGGAAGGCGACGACGGTTCCGTCATCGCTCAAGACGGGGTCGAAGCTATCCCGGTTGGGTGCCGTGGCCGTCGTCAGGCGGGTGTAGGTCAGGGCGGCGGTGTCGAACAGCCAGATTTCAAATTGATTGTCGGGAAGACCCTGGCCCAGAAAATCAGCGTCACTGTGGAACACAACCGCTGTTCCTTCGGCGTCGAGGTCGGGACTTTCACTGTCTCGGTTATCCGCCGAGGCGATGGTCAGGCGGGTCAGGGTTGGTCTCTGGGCTGAGATAAGCCCCACGCTGACGGTCAGCAAGAGCAGGGCCACAAGTAAACTGAAGAGCAGCCTGGTCAGGCGTGGCCTGGGATTTTGTAGAATCATAAGTCAACCAGTTTTATAATCACATTATCAGTAGACCGCAATGCACCCTTCGATACGGTCTCGCAGGCTCGACCTACTCAGGATGCTGCGGTCTACTGAATTATAATACAAGGAGCAATCGTATGTCGGACCTACCAAAACATTACACAGACTTTCAAGAAAACTACGCAGAAATTTGGCAAGCCTACGACCAGTTAGGGGCGACGGTTCATGCCGCCGGGCCGTTGGATGAGCGGACGCGGGGGCTGGTTAAACTGGCCCTGGCTGCCGGTATCCAACACGAGGGGGCCGTCCATGCCCACACCCGCAAGCTGCTGGAGATGGGCGTTGAGGCCGAGGCCATTCGGCAGGTGGTGCTGCTGGCTATTCCCACCCTCGGCTTTCCGGCCTCGATGGCCGCCTTGAGTTGGGTGGAGGATATTCTGGCGGCGTAGCCTCGTTACCGGCCTAATTCCAGCAACAAGCCGGTCAACGTATAACCATCCCGTATTTCATTGGCAGCGATCATCTGCCGGATTTCCGCCGGACTGAACCAGCGCACCGCTTTAATTTCGTTTGGGTCAAACGTGCCCTGCTGGGTCGTGGCCCGGCAACGAACCAAATGAAAGATTTTATTGGTCATACCATTCATTGGATAGTAGGTGTAGACCAGTTCGTGGGCGGCAGTGTCGTAGGCGGCCTCCTCGCGGGCCTCGCGGCGGGCGGCGTCGATGATCGATTCGCCCGGTTCGATACCGCCGGCCGGGATTTCCCATTCGATGCTGTCGGTCGTGTAGCGATAGGCTTGCACCAGCAAAATGTGGTTGTCATCGTTGCGGATGATGGCCGCTGCGGCCTCGAAGCCGAAATCGAGCAGATGATGTTGATCGATGATCCGCCCGCCGGGAAATTCAACTTGATCGACGTAGAGATTGACCCAGGGATGCTCGTAGATGACCCTGCGGGAGAGGCGTTTGGGTTTCGTCATCGGCTTTACCCTGCCGCCGCCGTTTTGCCGGATGGCACGGTTCCCCGCTTGAGTGTTTGCAACAGCACCCGCCCGGGGCCGGTCAGGCGGGTCATAAATAGCCCCTCGCCACCAAAATAGATACGCCGGCAGCCAGCAACACCCTGAATATTGTAATCGACCTCTTCGGCAAAGGCGGCCAGATTGCCGGTGCTGACCAGAATCGACTCGTCGGTCTGCAACTGGCGATCCACGAAATCGCCCGCGCCGTGAACAAGGACGATGCCATCCCCGGAGATCTTCTGCAAAAAGAGACCGGCCCCGCCAAAAAAGATAGCCCCCGCCCGGCGGGCCATCGTTACGGTGATATTCACCTGGCGACCAAAAGCGGCCACGAACGAGCCTCGCGTGGTCAAAATCGGTCCCTCGGCCAAATCCCAGCCAATGATCTTGCCCGGTTCGTTCGAGGTGAGCATAACCTGTTGGTCATTCTGCTGCGCTTCGATGTAGGTCATGACGACGCCCTCGCCGGAGAAGCTGCGCCGCACCGCCCCTTCCAATCCACCGGGAACCCGCAGTGACCAGTTGACGCCGGGCGTCAGCGACATCAACGCGCCGCGACTACTCCAACAGGTTTCCCCCTTTGAGAGCGTCAAGGTGGCCACCTGGGCTAATTCTCCGTGAATGGTATAATTCATCGTTGTTTACTCCATCAGGCAGGAGCTAAGCTACACACAAAGCATCCTGAGTAGGCGGCAGCCGTATTGAGGGGGGACCTTGTACGTAAGTAATTCTACAATGTCACATTACATAATATGGCTCTGAAAAGCCCCCCCAGCCCCCCAAAGGGAGTAGCAAAAAAGCGAAATTCCCCCCGCTGGGGGGCTAGGGGGGTGAATGTGACATTGTCGAAGTAAGTAGCTCCCTTCGACTGCCTCTTATTTTAACAGAGACCCATTATATCGCTTCTTGCGACGGCGATACCCCGGTCTATAAGGCCCCCGCTTCTCCGGGGGGAAAAGGGCGGCGATGTGTTGCATAATCATATCGGCTAAATTATCTAACCGTTGGCGCTTGGCCCGGCCCTGTAAATTTGGGTCGAGCGTAAAGGGGCCAATGGGCGGGCCGATACGTAGCGTCACCTGCGTCCGTCGCCAGCGCACCAAATTATCCAGGATTTTTTCGGTGCCGATCAACCCAATGGGCAGGATATGGGCCTGGCTCTCGACCGCCAGCAGCGCCACCCCGGAGCGTGCTTTGGCCAGTTGGGCGCTGTGGCGGGAGGCATGCTCATAGAGGTCGCTGATGACCTCGCCCCGCTGTACCGCCTGGGCGACGCCGGGGTCGATGCCGCCCTCCGGGAAAATACCCAGGACGCCGCCCTCCTGTAGAACGTTCAGGGCGCTCCGCAGGGCGCTGCGGTCAACCTGTCCCCGCCAGATGGGAATGCCGTTGAAGGCGCTGACGAAGAGCCGCACATACCAGCGGTTCTGGGACTCGGTCGCTACCAGGAAAGCCGGCTGGAAGGGCAACAGCACCGTCAACAACGGCGCGTCGAACCAGCTAAAATGATTGGCTGTCAGGATGAGAGGTTTGTTGTCTTTAGGGATGTTTTCCTCACCAACAATGGTAATATTCATTAAGAAACGACTGAGGATATATCCCAAAAGCAGCAATGAACGACGGGTTATTGCAACAAGTAATTTTTTCATAGTCATCCCTTTCAAAATTTTTAGGCGGTTTGGCTTAAAATTTATGTCCTGGCATAATCCAAAAAAAGGGTAGGTAAGAATTGCAATTTTGCAGATAATTATTTAATTGCCGGTTAAGAAAATTTTAAATTTCTTTAAAGTTATTGCTGTCACCAAGAGAACTGGGGAAATTTATTTACTTGGAGTAGCCTTAACAGACTTTTTACAGACTCTTAACTTCTGTTTAACGTGCCTTTTGTTCTTTCGTGGTAATCTACAAGGCGTGATCGTTATAATTATTACAATACAAGGATAAACGGAGCGAATGGTTACAAACGTTAAAACCAAACTGGTCAATAACACCCAGGATATCATCTTTCGGCGCATCCACGGTAATCGGTTGATTTACAACGCTTGTTGGGAAGACCCCCGCATCGACCGCCAGCTTTTGCAGTTAGACCGTCAGAGTAAGGTGGTGATGATTACCAGCGCCGGTTGTAACGCTTTGGATTACTTGTTGGACTCACCGGCCAGAATCGACTCTATCGACGTCAATCCCCGTCAAAACGCGCTCCTGCATCTCAAATTGAGCCTGATCCGGGCCGGTGATTTCAAGCAACTATTTGCTATGTTTGGCCTCGGCTCTCACCCGGACTATGAAGCCATTTATGCCGCCGTCCGGCCGGAACTACCGGCCTATGCTCAAGAGTTTTGGGATAAAAAGATTTACTATTTTGCCCCTGACAATAGCAAAAAATCCTTCTATTTTCACGGCACAGCAGGCGATGTGGCCTGGTTATTCCGACATTTTTTGAAGACGAACAAGGATATTCGCCGGGGCTTGCACAAATTGCTGGAGGCGGGCAGTTTGTCCGAACAGAAAGAGATTTACGCCAGGCTCGAAGCTCACTTATGGAACCGTTTTGTCTGCTGGTCGCTCAAACATCCGATGCTGCTGGCTATGGTCGGTGTGCCCCGGCCCCAGGTTCAACTCATCAAACGGCAATACCCCGGCGGCGTCATCGGCTATATCCGGGACAATTTCAAGCAGATTTGCACCGAAATTTCCCTTCGTGATAATTATTTTTGGCGCGTTTATCTAACCGGTTCTTACACGCGCACATGTTGCCCTAATTACCTAAAAAAGGAAAATTTTGCTCTACTTCGTGATAATCTGAATCACATTCACACCTACAACACGACCCTCACCGAGTTCTTAAAGTGTCATCCCGGCCCTTATTCCCACTTTATTCTGCTCGATCATCAGGATTGGCTGGCCTGGCACGATCCGCGCGGCCTGGAACAAGAGTGGCAATATATCTTGAATAATAGCCGACCCGGTAGTAAAATTTTAATGCGTTCAGCCGGCCCGGACGTTAGCTTCATCCCCAAAATAGCCAAAGACTCTCTTCGCTTTTTTCCGAAGGTGACCGCGCCCTTACACCGGCAGGATCGTGTGGGGACTTACGGAAGTTTTCATTTTGCGGAGGTTATTGTATGAACCAACATATCGTCGCTGCCCAGTCGGCCCGGATGGAACGGTACTATCGTTTCCATTCCCAAATTTATGATGCCACCCGCTGGAGTTTTCTCTTTGGCCGGAAGGCCATTCTCAACCATATTCCAAACAATCCCAACCATATTCTTGAGGTCGGGTGTGGAACCGGTAAAAACCTGCTTAATCTGGCCCGACACTTTCCCCAAGCGGATATCGTGGGCGTCGATATTTCCGAAGCGATGTTGAGCGTCGCCCGTCGCAAAATCGGCGCTCTCAAAGATCGGGTCTGGCTGCTCCAACGCTCCTACGACCAACCTTTGAATTTCGATGAATCGTTCGACCTGGTTCTGTTCTCCTACTCCCTGACGATGATGAATCCGGGTTGGC
>CAZWZZ010000427.1:0-5913 GCA_964638395.1 uncultured Caldilineaceae bacterium | reverse complement strand
GTGTAATGAAAGGTTTGTTGAAATCAGCCGTTTTGTTGGCGATAAAACGGCCCAGGTTATTTCCGAGTAATAGGCATCACCTCCTTAAAATATCAATCGGCTATCGACAAACTGACATTACCTCTGATTTTAGTCTCTCAGATTAGAAAAAAATGAGAGACACCTGTTGATTATTTAAAAATTGACGGCAATGACATCAACAGCCAGCGTTGTCTGGCAACCTTGAAAGTTGTCTAGCCTGAAAGCGGGGTGATCGATGGATGAGGACCGCCGGTCATCGTTTCATTGATCTTCGAGACCGACACTCGGACATTGAGCAAAAAACGTCTTCTTTCTATAGTTCCCTATCTTAGCACAACCCCTTGTCCCACGCAACTGCTCAAAAACTGATATTTTGACCGCTACCCATCAGCGAGTGAGCAAAAAGAAGGCGGATAGCGCCAACAGAACCACGATAATCCGATCAAAAATGAGCTTATTCACCCTTACCGCGATGAGCTTCCCCACCCACACGCTGAGCGGTAGGAGCGGCAACAACCAGATGATCTGTCTCAGCAGGTCGAAATCGAATAAACCGATGTAAAAATAGGAAGGAACCTTGATCCAATTGAGAACCGTGAAAAATAGGGCGGATGTGGCCACGAAGACGCGGGGGGAAACATTTTGCATCAGCAGGTAAATGGCGACGAGAGGGCCGCCGGTGTGGGCCAACGTGGAGGCAAACCCGGCGAGACCGCCCGCAAACAGGCCGTGCCAATTCTGGGAGGCGTAGGCCATGTTTCGTAAGATTTGGGCTTCAAACAGTTTGTAAATCACAAATAGGAGGGCGATGATCCCAATGCCTCGGCGCAACGCCAGGGCAGAGATGCCGGAAATCAGCATTGATGCCACAATCGTCCCCACAATGGCCCCCGGAATTAGTAGTATCACCAACCGTCTGTCCCATTTTTGCCAATGGGAGGCCACGGCGAAGATGTCGGCGATAATCAAAATGGGGAGCAGGAGGCCGATGACTCTGTCGGCGGGCAACACAATCGCCATCAAGGGGGTCGCCAGCAGGATCAGCGTCCCCCCTAAACCGCCTTTGGCCAGGCCAATGATGAAGATGACAAGGGCCGTCATCACAAAAAATGTGTAGGTGTCGGTCACGATAGATCAGTCGAGGGGCGGGAAGACATCAGGCTCGACCTGGTAGCCCTCCACCAGTTTGTTGGTGGTGTTGAACATCCCAACCACCGCCATCAATTCCCCCAACATTTCATCGTCCATCCCTAAATTTTTGGCCGAGGCGGTGTGGGAATAGACGCAGTAGCGACAGCCGTTCGTGGCGCTGACGGCGATGGCGATCATCTCCTTCGTCAGCGGGTCGAGGCGACCGGGGGCCATCACTTCTTTCAAATCACGCCAGACCCGTTTCAACGTCGGGGGGTGGGTGGCAATCGCTTTCCAAAAGTTGTTGATGCTGTCGGTTTGTCGCGTCTGCATGATGTCATCATACACCTCGCGCACGTCGGGGCCGGCGTCCTCATACTCGACCAGTTTGACGGTTGTCATAAAAATTCCTCCTCAAGAGTTGTTGGTAACAGGCCGGATGATTGTAACCCTATTTGGGATGATAGCCAATTGACTCGGTTTGGCCTTGACGGTATAATCTAGCCACCTGTTGGAAAATTTGGTCGGATGAGGATAAGCGATGACCACGATTGAGAATTTGACGGACGAAACGTCAGACACAAACCAGACCTGGGTCGAAGCCGAGTTGGCCGAGTTGGCCGCTCTGGCTGCCCTGGATTTGCCCGATAGCGATGGAGAGCCAATGGAAAACGACCGAGAACGGTGGCAGATCAACCTGGGGATCGAATCGCTGTACCAGCATTGGGCCGAGCGCCAGGATTTTTTCGCTGGCGGCAACATGTTTGTCTATTACAGCCTGTCTCAGGCGGAGACGATCATGGAAGAGTTGGAAACCCCAAGCCAGCCTAAGCAAGCCTTTCGCGGGCCGGATATGTTCATAGTCCTCAATGTTGATGGCAGGTATCGCCGTCAAAAATGGGTCGTGTGGCTGGAAGAGGGGCGGTATCCCAACGTCATCTTTGAATTTCTATCGCCCAAAACGCGCCGGGTCGATCTGGAAGAAAAGAAAAAGCTGTACGAGCAGACCTTTGGCACGCGGGAATATTTCTGCTTCGATTATCTCAACCCGGAGGCGGAAAACAGTCTCATGGGGTGTCGGCTGGATGCTCACGGACGATACCAACCTATTCAGGCGGATGAACGGGGCTGGTTGTGGAGTGAGATGCTGGAGCTATGGGTGGGCCGTTGGTCGGGCACGCTCCTGCGCGACGAGACGACCTGGCTCCGCTTTTACACCCCGGAAGGCGAGCTAGTCCTGACGCCGGCCGAAGCCGAGCGTCAACGGGCCGAAGCCGCCGAAGCGGAACTGGCTCGTCTCAAAGCACAATTGGCGGAGCGGGGCATCGACTTGAGCGAGTAAATTTGCCGGCTCTTACCCAAATCAAACAGGATTGTAGCCCGACAAAAGTTCCTCACGCCCTCAGAAACCCAACCCCCAGCAGTTCTCATTTTGGAGCCAGACCCTAAAGGTTTTGTCCCTAAAGGTTATTTGAAGGCAGCTTCGTCACCGTGAAGCGACCACGTTTGGCCTGATCTATGGAAACCTTTAGGGTCTTGTTCGCTATATTTATAACTGCCGCCAGCCCCCAAATACCTTTGACTCCCCCTCAAAAGCATGCTATAGTGCGGCCCTCTCTGAGCGTACCCATTACGCTCACCTCTCGAACGTAATTCACCAAACGAAGGACACGACCATGACGGCGACGAAAACCGAAATTCGACGCGGGACCTATTACGATTCCGTGGTGTTAATGCAATTGCAGGCGGCTCTGGTCAACCTGCCTCACATTCACAACGCGGGCGTGGTGATGGGAACCGCCGCCAATAAAGATGTTTTAGCGCAGGGCAACTTGCTCACGGACGAAGCCAACGCTGCGCTGGCCGATGACCTCATCATCACCGTCGCCGGGGATGACGAGGCGGCGGCTGAGGCAGCCCTGGCTCAGATTGATGCGTTGCTGACCCGGCGCAAGAGTCCCGTCGAGCAGATGGATTATTTACCGCAGAGCATCGACGGCGCGGCCACGGCGTTGCCGGAGGCGCACTGGGTGTTGATTTCGGTGCCGGGGCGATACGCGGCCGGGGTGGCCCGCGAGGGGCTACGCCACGGCAAACATATTTTCCTCTACAGCGACAATGTTTCGCTGGAGGATGAAATCGCTCTCAAGCAGACGGCGGCGGAGCAGGGATTGTTGGTCATGGGGCCGGATTGCGGCACGGCCATCGTCAACGGTGTCGGCCTGGGTTTTGCCAACCGGGTCCGGCGGGGATCGATTGGCGTGGTTGGCGCGTCGGGTACGGGCTTGCAGCACGTCACCGCCCGCATCCACCAACTGGGCGGGGGTATCACCCACGCGCTGGGCACAGGCGGGCGGGACCTCTCGCAGGAAGTCGGAGCCATCACTGCCCGCCAATCGCTCGACTTACTGAGCCGCGACCCGGAAACCAAGGTCATCGTCATCATCTCCAAACCCCCGGCCCAGAGCGTGGCCGATGATCTGCTGCGCCTGGCCAAAGCCGGCGGCAAGCCGGTCGTCATCAACTTCATCGGCTACACCCCGCCGCCCCACCTACGCGACGATGAACAACTTCACTTCGTCTCTACCCTCGACCAAACCGCCGCCACCGCTGTAAACCTCGCCCAATCTCCAATCTCCTCATCTCCCAATCTCCAACCCTTCGACTTCGCTCAGGACAGGTCTCCAACCTCCAACCTCCCCTTCACCCCCACCCAACGCTACCTACGCGGCCTCTTCTCCGGCGGCACGCTGGCCTATGAAGCTCTGCTGATTTTGCAAGAGTATCTACCGGTCGTTTACTCCAACGCGCCGTTGGACAAAAAGTATAAGCTGGCCAATGCCCTCCACAGCCAAGCCCACACCATCGTCGACTTGGGCGAGGATGAGTTCACCGTCGGGCGGCTGCACCCGATGATGGACAACACCCTACGCCTGCAACGGCTGGTTCAGGAGAGCCAAGACCCGGAGGTGGCCCTCATTTTGCTCGACGTGGTCCTCGGCGACGGTTCCCACCCCAACCCCGCCGGTGAGTTGGCCCCGGCGATTCAAGAAGCTAAGGCTGAGGCTGAGGACAGGTATTTAGAGGTGGTGGCCGTTGTTACCGGCACGGATGAAGACCCGCAGGATATGGCCGAGCAAATCGCTCAACTGGAGGCCGCCGGGGCGACGGTCAAGACGAATAATGAAGAGGCTGTTCGCTACGTCGGGCAACTGCTGCAAGGCTTGAATGGCCTGAGCGGTTCCACTGCCGTAGACCTGACCGCGATCAACCAACCTCTGGCCGCCATCAACGTCGGCCTGGAGTCATTCACCGAAAGTCTGACTGCCCAAGAAGCCAAAGTCATTCACGTCAACTGGAAACCACCCGCCGGGGGGAATGAGAAGTTGATGGGAATTTTGGAACGGATGAAAAAGAAATAATTGGGAGATTAGGAGATTGGGAGATTGGGAGATTGGTTGTTTATCTCCTCATCTCCTTATCTCCCAATCTCCTCTTGAATACAGATCTGAGAGGAGCTACAACTGTGGACATCGAAAAAGCAAACGCAGAAACTGTTGAAAAAATGATGGAGGCTCGGCCGGTGGTGGTGGGACTGGGTCGGGCGATTGATGTGATTCCCGGTATGCGGGAGGATTTGCTGCTGCACGCCGGGCCGCCGATTACCTGGGAACGAGCTTCCGGGCCGATGCGGGGGGCGATTACGGGAGCCTTGATCTTTGAGGGCAAGGCTAAGGATGAGGCCGAAGCACAGGCGTTGGTCGAGTCGGGGGAGATTACGCTGGAGCCGTGCCACCATCACCAGGCTGTGGGGCCGATGGCCGGCTTGACCTCGGCTTCGATGATGGTGTACATCATTGAGAATAAAACCCACGGCAACAAAAGCTACTCCAACTTAAATGAAGGGTACGGTAAGGTGCTGCGGTACGGGGCCTACAGCGAGGAGGTCATCGAGCGGCTGCATTGGATGAATGACGTCCTGGGACCGACGTTGCATGACGCGATTGAGGCGGCGGAGGGCATCGACATCAAGGCGCTGCTGGCTGAGGCGTTGCAAATGGGGGATGAGGGGCACAACCGCAACAAGGCCGGGTCGATTCTCTATCTCAAGGCGCTGGCTCCCCACGTGGCCAAGATGGCCAAAGATCCGCAGATCGCTGCCGATGTGCTGCAAGCCATCGGCGACAATGCCCTGGCCGTTCTCAACCCGGTCATGGCCGCCTGCAAAGCGATGGCCGACGCCGGGCACGGCATTGAGGGCAGCACCATCGTCAGCACGATGGCCCGCAACGGCACCGACTTCGGCATCCGCGTCAGCGGCATCGGCGATCAATGGTTTACCGGCCCGGTGGCCCAGCCGCAGGGGCTCTACTTCCCCAACTACACCGCCGAGGATGGCAGCGGCGACATCGGCGACAGCACCATCACCGAAACGGCGGGCATCGGCGCTTTTGCGATGGCCTCCGCCCCGGCCATTATTTCCTTCGTCAGCGGCACGCCCAAGGATGCGGTGAACACGACGCTGGAAATGTATGAAATCAACTACGCCGAGCATAAATATTTTACCATTCCGCCGCTCGATTTCCGGGGCACGCCGACCGGCATCGACATCCGCAAGGTGGTTGAAACGGGCATCACCCCCCGTCTGAATACCGGCATCGCTCACAAAGAGGCCGGTGTTGGTCAAATCGGAGCCGGGTTGGTCCGCCCGCCAATGAGCATTTTTGAGGAGGCGTTGGTGGCGTATGCTGAAAAATACGG
>CAZWZZ010000426.1:0-5920 GCA_964638395.1 uncultured Caldilineaceae bacterium | reverse complement strand
CAACCAATTAAATTGTTGGTCTATAAAAACTATATCCCAATTGTTGAAAGCTCATCGTCGTTCAGGCACGCCGACGCGGGCTACCGCAGCCACCGGCTCCCAACTTTGGGATAGGGAAGCTACCGCGCCCGCCTGCTACATGTGCAGGTCAAACGAATGAGATTGGTCACGAAGGATTTTGTGTCGTTCATAGTTTTATAGACGGTCCAAGTTATAGGTATCTTACCCTCTTTGCCGGATTTGGTCAAAAATATGGAAGCATTTCAGTTTGGGGTCAAATTATGTCCATCAACGGTTCGACCGTCCTGATGGAAGACTGGAAGATTGGAAGATGGGTCACTGGCCTGATAACCAACCTTCCAAATCTTCCATACTTCCAGTCGGTCTAAAATCTACTTCAAGACTAGAAATGCCTCCCGAAACTATGGCGACCACGTTATCACAGATTCTAACACTCCTCTAACGCTTCTCTATCGTCATTCTAACAGAGTTTCTCTATTATATAGTTAAGAGTAAATCTTACCCTCATAAATGAGGGTGTTGACGTGATAAAATAATCAATGAAAACGATAGAAACAATCAGGAGGTATTCAAATGTTACGCAGACCAATGTATGGTTACAGTTTTAGCAATCCGTGGCGCGAGATGGAGCGACTGCGCCGAGAGATGAACCGCCTGTTCGACGATTCCTATGCCGGGAGCGGCGGACGCACCGCCCCCAGCTACCCGGCGATGAACATCTGGACCAACGAAGAGGGCGCGGTCGTGACGGCGGAACTGCCCGGCTTCAGCCCGGATGAGATCGACATCGCCGTAGTCGGCGATACGTTGACCTTGACCGGCGAGCGTCCGGCGCTCGATTTGCCCGAAGGGGCCAAGTATCACCGCCGCGAGCGCAACTTTGGCAAATTCAGCCGCAGCTTCCAACTGCCGTTCAACGTGGAAGTGGAAAAGGTGGAAGCCGTCTTCAAGAAAGGCATCCTGCACCTGTCGCTGCCCCGTGCTGAAGTGGAAAAACCGAAGAAAATTACCGTGAAAACGGCGTAAACGTTGAACGAAATTAAGAAGGAGGTATTTTAGAAATGGCTACGAAAGAAAAAGATTTGCAAGTGCAAGATACGGAAAAGCAAGAAGTGTCGAATGTGGAAGGGGTCGAACGGACCCGCGCCCGCAAGGCGTATGTGCCCCGCGTAGACATCTACGAGACGGATGAGGCTATCTTCGCCGTGGCCGATATGCCCGGTGTCAACGACAAATCGGTCGAAATCACCCTCGAAAAGAATATCTTGACCATCGACGGCTATGTCGAACCGGAAGACTCCGACAAGTACAGCCTGGCCTATGCCGAGTATGAAGTGGGCGACTACCATCGCAGCTTCAAACTGTCCAACGAGATCGACCAGGGCAAGATCGAAGCGACCGTCAAGAATGGTGTTCTGCACCTGACAATGCCGAAAGTCGGCGAAGCGAAAACGCGCAAGATTAGCGTCAAGACGGCTTAAGTTAGAAAAACGGTCTACCGCAAATCGGATAAGCCGAACCCGAAAATATAAAAGCCCACAGATTTTACTGGGACAGTCACAGATGCCCCCATCTGAGCTGACCGGTGACTATCTGTGGGCTTTTGTTCGTCACTCAAGCAAATAAGTTGGTTCCAACCTTCCAGAGCTATCTCACCCTAAATTATCCACATACTGCTGCATCTTGCGTTGGGAAACCTTGATAAACTTATCGGGGATGATCTCGGCCATCTCCGCCTCGGACAGGCGAATACGCAGGATGTCCAGGGCATCCTGCGGGGACTCGCCGTAGGCCAGCTTTTGCTTGCCGTTCTTCATCTCGAAGAGGTACATATAGTGGGGGTTGCTGAAACTGCTCATTGTTCGTTGCTCGGTAATTAGTAAGTGGTAAGTGGTAATTAGCAGCCAGCAACTACGATTTGCTAATCACCACTTACCAACATTTTTACGCTTTGATTAGGGCCTCTGCATAGACGCCGGGTTTTTGCCGGGAAATCGGGTCAAGCCCCTGGTTGATTTGCTCATCATACTGCCCGGCCAGGAGTTCGCGGTAGAATTGGTAATCGACGCCTTTGACTTTCTCATCGTCGGGGAAGCGGTGGTAGTTGTCCTTGCTCATCATACTCTTGCCTTCGGCGATCAATTGGTAGCCCAACGCCGAGCCGGGGTAGGGAGCGTAGTAGGAAATCGAGGGGAAGACCCAGCGCATCGACTTGAGCATCCGCATCGTTTTGAAAGCGTCCTCCGGCTCCTCGCCGGGGATGCCGAGCATGATGTTGGCCCAAAATTTGGCCGGTTCCCGCCCTTCTTGTACCAAGTCATCACTGATGCGGTTGAGCAGGTCGATGGCGAAGTAGTTGTCTTCTTCGCTACACTCTTTATTAAGCAGGCGCAAAATGCGGTCGCTGCCTGACTCGAAACCGATGGAGATGGTGTTCCAGTTGGTCTCCTTGACCAGCGCCTCGAACAGATCGGGCCATTGGCGGATGGTATCGGAGCGCCCGGCGGCCCAGTAAGGCCAAATTTTGTTGGCTTGCCGGGGATATTTTTCGATCCACTCCTTGAGCCAACTGGGGTTCTGGAAAAACATCGAGTCGTGGATAACGACCGAGCCGACGCCATACTTGTCATCGAGATAGTTCAGTTCGTCAATGACGGCCTCGACCGGCTTGCGGCCCATATTGGGGATGTAGGAGTTTTCGTTGCAAAAAACGCATTGCCAGGGACAGACGCGACTGGTCAAAATGGTAGCGACGGGGGCCGGTCCCCAGCCACACTCCGGCTCCATCGGCCAGTTGAAATTTTTGCGGAGTTTACGGCTGGCCGGTTTGGGCCACAGCGTCCGGTCCATCATTGGCCACTCGGCCATCGACTTGGCCCCGACGCCGACGACGACGCGGGGGAACGAAGCGGGGTCTTTGACCAGATCGACGATGACATTTTCGCCCGGGCCTTGACAAATATGGTCGAACTCCTCAACGGTCAACATCTCATCCAGAGCGACCGTGGCGTGCATGCCGCCGGTTAGAATGAGGCCGTTAGGGTTGATTTCTTTGAATATCTTGGCCGCTTTGAGGGCAACGGGATAGGTGTAGCTGCGGACGTTCATAATCATCATCTCGTAGCCGGACAGTTGTTTGTTCAACTGCTTCCACGAGGTGACGGCCCGTGTGGACAGCACGTCGGTCATAATCCCATTTTGGTGCAAAATCGTGCGTAACAAGCCGAGGCCATGATCTTGCCACTGTTCGTGGGGGCCGTCGGGGTTGACCAAATCGCCCAAATCGCCCAGGTCTAACCAAACGATCTTCTCTTTTGGTTTGGCCTGTGACCAAAACTTAAACATATATCTGCTTACCTCCCAGTATTAAGCATCAGTATATCCAATTTTCGCTCAAAGAGGATTGCCAAATCCCCGTTTTAGCTCGGATTGCCAAATCCGAGCCGAGCAATTTGAATCTACTGAGAATTACTATCAGACAAACAAATCGCTCCCGTAGCAGGCCCACTGACATCAGGTGGCCCGTCGTTACGGGAGCGATGAAACAATCCGATAAAACTTAGTGGCTACAAGGCGTGCCTTGCTCTTTAGCCGAAGTTTGGAAGGAACTGCCGCAGGAGCAAGATTGCACGGCATTGGGGTTGTCGATGCGGAAGCCGCCGCCCATCAGGCTGTCGATGTAGTCGATTTCGGCCCCATCGAGGTACATAATGCTGCCGGGATCGACCACGACCTGCACGCCGTTGATGTCGAAGGTTTGGTCGCCGATGTCGGGACCTTCGGCAAAGGTCATCCCGTAAGAGAGACCGGAGCAGCCACCGCCGGATACAAAAACACGCAGCGCGTGACTTTCGATGCCCTTTTCATCCATAATACCTTGTAGCTTTTCGGCTGCGGTCGCAGTTAATGTGATCATTGATTGATGCCTCCTTAAATGAATGATTGTTATGTATTCAACGTTTCGAGATAGATGTCTTTACATTTGACGCCTATTGTACTCCGTTCCGGGAGCTTTGTCAATTTTTTTACCTACAAAAATAACATTTAAGTTATTTAATTTAACAAGTGGGCGGCAAAATCTATTGACATAGCCAAAACAGGCAGCTATAATTTACCTATATTAGATTAACCCCACCCAAACAAAATAGGTAGGATCGTTGTAAGCTATGAGCAATCTTCCCCGAGCTTATCGAAAATATAATCTGTTATTCACCCCTAAACTTATTCCCCACCTGCGTAACCTACGCGGCGAAGAGTGGGCGAAACTGATTGATAAACTTTCAGTTTTGCCTGAAACCCATCCCGATGCCCTGGCCTTTTGCTTGATGATGATCGAGTTAGGTAACTGTCTGAATTGTGAAATGGACAGTTACCGCGCTCAGCGAGGCTGTGTGTTATGTTCTCGCCAGAGCATTGTCAACTTCAAAGGGAGCGATCAAAAACTGCTCAACCTCTATGAACAGGCCCGTCAGCAGATGGCCGAGCAGGAGGATGAGGAGGAATTGCAGCAAGCTGCCTGATCTCAACGATGGCGCGTGCCGTCGGGCATAATGGCCCCGGTCAGATAAACACGCTCCAAATCAACCCCATCCAGAACCGTCCCCCGCAGCCAGACTCCTTGAGCATCTACATCCATCAATGTCGCGTTGCTTAGGTTGGCCTCCCCCAAATCGGCCCATCGTAATTTCGTATGGCTCAAATCGGTTTGTTGCAAATTGGCACTGTTCAGATCGGCCCAACTGAGATTGGCCCCGCTCAAATCGGCCCCGTTGAGGTCCGCCTGGCTTAAATCAACCCAACTGAGATCGGCTCCGCTGAGATTAGCCCCGCGTAAATCGACCCCGCGCAGATTGGCCTGACTGAGATTAACGCCTTTCAAATCCCGCCCCAGCCCGCCCTGATTAACCAATTCCCAGACCAACCGCCACTTCGGGGCCATCTGGGTGTTTTCATCGATCTCAGTTCCGACCCAGACCGCGCCGTGTAGATTGGCCTGGCGTAGGTCGCTCCCGCTCAATACGGCCCCACTCAGATCAACCCCGCGCAGGTTGGCCCCGGCTAACGTGGCCCGGCGCAGATCACTGCCGGACAAGTTCGCGCCCTGCTGGAACAGCCCGCTCAAATCGGCCCCCCGGAAGTCACTCCCCTGTAGATTGTCATTCGCCCAATCCACCTGGCCCAGATCAGCGCCCCGACAGGCGGGCGGACAGTTGATTGGCGCACAGCCTCCGATTAGAAGCGCCGAGAAAAAAAGGAGGATGCCTTGCAAAATTTTTTCCATCACGCCTTAAAATCCGTTCCATATTTTCCGGTGACACGCACTCTATTGTGTCGATGTAGCCATTTTTGTCAAACTCGGTCGTTTGGCCGGGGGTGTCCCAGAATTATCGAAGGGTAAATTCTCACCGCGTAGTGGCAACTTGGGTTAGTTATTCTTCGCGTCTTTCTTCTCCTGCTCGGAGACCACTCGCTTCTGTTCATCGACCGCTTCGTGATGGGCCAAATCGCCCGCCGCCCCAACCTGGCGTTGCTCCAATTCCTTGATATGGGCGGAACGGCCATAGAGTACTAAGGTATCATGGGTGCGGAGGCATGTTTTTCCGGTCGGTGCGCCGACATAGTCACCATCGCTGCGATGGATACCCAGCACCAGCACCCCTTCTTGGTTCAGGTCCAAATCGGACAACGTTCTATCGACCAGCCAGGAGTCCGGATCAACCTGAATTTCCGTGACCTGATAGTCGCCCGATAAGTTCAGTAATCGGGTATAGTCGCGGACGTTGAGATCGGTCCAGCGCTCCAAGGCCCAGCTAATCAGCCGGGACAGATGGTGGTCGAGCCAGGAACTAGCGGCGGCCAACCACAGCGCAGCCAGGCCCAGCCCCAACCACAGCAGCCG
>CAZWZZ010000425.1:0-5933 GCA_964638395.1 uncultured Caldilineaceae bacterium | reverse complement strand
GATACGGCTACCGCCTACTCAGGATGCGTTTGTCGCTCAACTGCGTAACTCCTAGTGTGTACCTTCGACCCAAATTTTATAGCCCAAGCTTAACGTATTGACCTTGCTATCAAAACAGAGCCTCAACTTTCAGGCCAACTCATTCGGGTGAATCGCCCTCAGCAGTGACGCAGGCCGTCGTGTGTCATAAGCTGAGAAATTACTCTCCTCGCTGACGCCGGGAGAAACGGCGCAACTACAAATTTCGACTGGCCTTAGCTTCGTCCCCGCGCCGTGTCGAGCGCCTCTTGAGTAGCGACGATGACCAGAATATCCCCCTCTTGCTCCCCGCTACTGGGGTGGAGCAGGGTGTCGCCGCTCGGTTTGTAGATATATTTCCCCGCCCGCTTGATGGCCATCACCAACAACCGGGTGTAGCGCCCCACATCAGACACCCGCACTGACATCAGGTCAGTCGGTAGAACGGTAATGTCCTCGACCCGCACTTCGGTAAAACGGAGTGTCTGCTCCTTGTTCGAGCTATCCATCATCTGCCTCAAAAATTTGCTGACCTCGGGCCGGATCATTTCCGAGACCATCCGCATGCCGCCGATGATGTGGGGCGAAATGATGGTGTCGGCCCCGGCCTTCCGCAGCTTGGGGGCGTTCTCCTGCATATCGTTGACGCGGGCTACAATCCGCAATGAGGGGTTGAGAGAGCGGGCGGTCAAAACGACGAAAACGTTATCCTTATCATCCTTCAAGGTGGACATCAAGCCGGCGGCCTGATGGATACCGGCCGCTTCCAACGTTTCATCCTCGGTGGCGTCGCCGGTAAGGTGGGGGATGGGGCTACCACATTGGTGCTGCACCTGCTCGATGGCCTCGTGATCCTGCTCGATGATGACGAAGGGCAACTCGGCGGCGAGAAACTCCTTGACTATCTGGCGACCGGTGCGACCAATACCACACAGAATATAATGATTCCGCATCGTGATGACAGTCTCGGTCATCGGGACAGACGCTCCTCCAGCGTGGCCAGCCAATCTTCTGCCAATGAGGCATAATTTTCTCTGAACAGCTTGGCCCGCTCCTCCGGCGTGCCCAGGACGATCAACACATCATCCCGGTAGATGCGCGTATCGCCCCGGGGCGTGTAAATGTAGGGGGCAGCCCGATCCAAACTGGCTCGTTTGATGACGACAACTAACAAATCGGCGTGCCGCCCAACATCCCCCACCCGCAATTCGTTCTGGTTGATACACTCAATCAGGGCTAAATCCCTGATGTCGTTGATGTGGACTTCTTCCAGGCGCAACACTTGACCGGTACGCTGCTCGGCCAGGAGCATCTCATCCAAAAAATTGACAAATTGGGGATGGAGCATGACGTTCATCATCCGACTGCCGCCGGTAGCGTGGGGCGAAATCGTCAAATCGGCCCCGGCATTCATTAACTTACGCTTCTGTTTGTCATCATCCAGGCGGCTGATAATGTACAGATCGGGATTGTTCAGCTTTTTGGCCACCTCTCGGGCGCTGAGAATGACAAAAGCGTTATCCTTGTCATCCTTCAGGGCAGCCAGCAGCCCCCGCGCCCGGCCCAGACCGGCCAACTCCAGGGTATGATCCATCATCGCGTTGCCGTGGATGTAGGGAATATCCACCTCCTGCAACAAATTTTCGATAACATCCTCATCCTCCTCGATGATGACGAAAGGAATTTGGACTTTGTGCAGTTCGATGGCGATTTGCTGGCCGATGCGCCCCGCCCCGCACAGAATAATGTGGTTGGACAGTTTGTCCAGGTGACGGTTGCCTTTGCGCGACTGAAAAAGTTGGCCCAGGTTGCCCTCGACGATGAAAGCGGCCAGGGTCGAAGCCGCATACCCGGCGATGCCGATGGCCACCAGGCTGAGCATGATGGTGAACAACCGCCCCCCAAATGTCACCGGGCTGATGTCCCCATACCCGACCGTTGTCATCGTGATGACTGTGGCATACACTGCGTCGAAAAGCTCCCAATCCTCAAAATAAGCGAAGCCCGTCGTGCCGATGACGGCCACAAAAATGTACATAAACAAGGCCCGAAAAACCCCGGCCCGCGAAAAGAGGGAGGTCGGCATGCGGCTGAAGCTGAGGATCAACAGGGCCGCCGAGACGATGATCCCGTAAATAATCATCGTGCCCCGATCCACATTACCCAGGCCGATGAAGATTGCGCTCAGCATAATGGCGATCAACAAGGCGGTGATGTCCCCCAGCGTCCAGCGAATGAGCGGCCCAAGCGGTGGCCCCTGCTTGAAAAGGTTGAGGTTTTGGGCCTGGTCATACAGCCGGGCCAAAAATTTGGTCCGGGTCAAGCCGTTATACAGATGCCAGCCGGTCAACCCAAAGGCCACGCCCCCACCGAGGATGTCGTGAACAATCAAATCCAGGCTCTCCCGCTCCCAGGGCCGGATCAAAAACCAGCCGCCCAGAATGGCCAGGATCATTGCGCCCCATTCGTAACGGGGGTCGAGGGTGTAGGTTTGTTCGATCAACCGCTCGAACCGCTCCGTATCCGGGAGCCGGGGCCGTAGCGTGTTGATGACCGTGTGCAGCATGTGGCGCAGGAGGGGCTGAACCAGGAGCAGGTAAATGATGAGGGCCGGATAGAGCAGGGTGAACCACCACTGCGCCCGTTGGTTAATAGCGATCAGCGTCCCGTCGAAGAGGCCGATCAGCAGAAAGATGGCATATTCGACCAGACCGACGGCCACGCTGGCAATGGGCCAGCGCAGGCCCGTTTTGGCCAACAACCTCTGGGGCAGAGTGGGCCGACCAATATCCGGCATCTCGAAATAGCCGATCAGCCGCTGGAGCAACAGGCGCAGGATCGCCCATTTTCGGCGGTAAGGAGTGCCGGTAGCGGATTCGGTTGGTTTTGAGGTCATGTCTCTGTGTGTTACTTATTTGCTAAGGGTAACTTTATCGACGGCGGCTGCCAGCCAGCGGGTATCCGGTACGCCGCCCAGACGCAAGTAGGCCGTGCCGCCATCCCCACCGCCCGTTTGCAGGGCTGTGCCGGGGGCGGCCTCTTTGACGCCGATGGCCGAGACGGGGGGCTGGAGGGTGGCGGTGTCCAGCCCCAGCCCGGCCAGGGCAGCCTGGGCCTCGGCGGTCAAAAAGTCTGTGGCCTCGGCGCTCTGGCTGGCGACAACAACAATATGCCCGGTCGGAATGGACTGGACAAATTCGACCAGGGCGGCGGCCTCGAATTCATTGGCCGCCGTGTCAAAGCCTTTGATTTCGACCACCTGGCCCGACTGCGGGTCGATGACGGTCAGGTTCAAGCCCCGGCGGTGGGCCGAGGCATCGACGGCGTGTGGACCAAAGCCGACGGTGATAAAGGCGAAGTCGAAGCTGCTGTTGACTTCGAGATCGACCGGCGTTTCCAGGCCGGTACCGCCGATGCTGGTATTGGTCGGCAAAACCTGGCGGGGTTGGGCCGTGTGAGCAAAATGGAGGGTCAATTCATTCAAGCCCTCGGTCAGCAGCGTGGCCGGCAGGGTGGCCTCGACCGCTTGCCAGCCTTCGTGTAGCGAAACATTATCCAGCAACGGTTGCCCGTTCAGCGACAGGCTAACGGCCTGGGGCGGCATATCGGGATAGCTGAAGGGGGCGATGTCGAGGGACAGATGCCGGTCGCCGCCGCCCCGCACGGGGAAGAAGAGCCGCGCTTCCGGGGCGGTGACCCAGTTGGCCGTGGCTGCGAAGATCTCCTCATTACCGGCCCACCCCTGGCCCCGATAGGGCGTGGCCGGGTCGGTGCCCAGGTCGATGGTCAGCGGGTCGGGGATGGGGGCCTGCTCGACGGCGAAGGCTTGCACGCCGGGGGAGGTGTAGACCGGCTCCGGCTGGTGCGGAATCAGGTCGAGGGCCAGAGTGCGGGTGGCCTGGGCCGTGTCCAGATAGGGCAGCCGCCGGGGGATGGGGTCGTGGATGACCAGATATTTGATGTCGTACAGAGTCATCAATTCGGCGGCCTGGGCTCTGGCCTGTTCAAGGGTGGCCTCATCGACCGGGCGGTACAGCTCTGTTTCGGTCAGGGCGCGGAAAAGAGGAATATTCGCGTAGTAGTCGAATTTGAAGTCCGGGTTGCGAGAGGTGTTGCCGCCCAGCATCGGGCGGCGGTGGGCGGCCTGGTAATATTGCAACTGCGTCCGCTCCGCCCCCAGCGTGCCGTAGCTGTTGCGCCAGCCCAGCGGCAACTGCATCAGGGCGAACGACTCCTCCTCCGCGCCGATTTGGTGGTAAACTTCCGGCGTCCGGGCGTCGGTCAGGGAGAGGGGCACGCTGTATTGGTCGAACATTACAGTGAGGAGGAGTAAAGCAGACAGAGTAAAAATGGTGGCGTAGGGCGTAGGGCGTAGGGCGTAATTTTGTGTCCGTCGTCCGTCGTCCGTTGTCCGTTGTTTTTTCTGCGTGACCTTCAATGCTTTCGTCAAGAGCCAGGCTGCGCCGTAGGCCACCAAGATGGCCAGGGCCAGGGTCAGGGGGATGCCGAAGCGGTTGGGAACGCGGTTGGCGTTGATGATCGGGATGTAGTGGAGCAGGGCGAAGGGCAAGGGGAAGGTGGCCTCGATGCCGTCCAGGTCGAAGCGGTTTTGGCCGTTGATGGTCAGCAGGGGACCGAGGCTGAGGATGGTGAAGATGATGACGCTCCACAGCCAGACCCGCCCCCGACGATAGTAGCGCAAGAGGCCGATGAGGGCCAGGGCCAGGATACCATACCCCAGAAAGAGGGTGTTGGCATCGCTAAAGCGGCTGCGACCCTCGATGACGTCCCGCAGCTCCGTCACCCAATCGAGGCCGGACAGGGGATGGAGCGGCGTCAGCGTGACCAGGCCGACCAGATCGGCGCTCAATTTTAACCCCTCGCCCCAGCCCGGTTCGGCATAGGCCGGATCGAGAAAATCGGGCAGGACGGAGAGGACGAACGGCGCGGTCAGGAGGAAGGTAATCAGGGCGACGGCGGCCAGGCTAAAGAAGGCGGTCACAAAGCCGACCCGGTCGGCACGCCAACTGGCGGCCAGGTAGCCAACCAGAATAATCAGCGTCAGGAAGAGCAGAAAAACGCTGTAGGTCAGCTCGGCGTAGAGGCAGAAGGCGGCAAAGAGGGCCGTCAGCAGGATATTTTTGAACGTCGTCCAGCGCAGGGTTTTCAGCAGAAAGAGGGTGTAGAAAGGAAACCATTGGATGGTCACAAAGTTGTAATGGCCCAGGGCGACGTACATCATCCGGCTGGCGGAGAAGGCAAAAACGGTCCCGGCGATGAAGGCGGCCAGCCCGATGGCCAGCCCCCTCGGAGAGGTCGATAGCTTAGGCCCCGACCCCCCGGGGGGGGGCGAAAAGCCAAACGTGCCCCCCTGTGAAGAGCTGCTAAACGTTCCCCCCTCTGGGGGGCCAGGGGGGGCACTCAACACATACCGAGCCAGGAGAAACATCCCGTAGGCACTGGAGACGTAGGAAAAGAGCAGGGTCAGGTTGTTAGCCAGCGGCAGGGAGAGCGCCACCTGCAAGGGCAGGCCGAAAGCGGCGTTGAACAGGTTGAAGGTGTAGGTGGTCAGGTGGATGCCGAGCGGATAGAAAAGATAGTCGGTGAAGAGGGGGTGCTGCCCTAGCACCAACAGGCTATGTTTGAACCACCACATATTCCAGATAAAGGTTGATTCATCAAAGGCCCAGGTAGCCTCGCCGGGAATGTGGGTCGGCAGGTGGCTGACCAGGGGCCAGGTGAATATGAGGGCCAATAGAGTGTAAAGGCCGATGACGATAAGATGATAACGATAGGTTTGCTTCATAGCGGCGCATGATACCACGCCGGGGGGAAACCTACAAGCAGGCGCGGAGATAGAAGTAGGAGTTACGCAGTTCGCATCCCGAGTAGCCTTGAAAAGGCGTATCGAGGGG
>CAZWZZ010000424.1:0-5935 GCA_964638395.1 uncultured Caldilineaceae bacterium | reverse complement strand
ACCACTGACTCATCATCCAACTTTGGGATCATTTAAATCTTGGAACTGCCTAAATAGCCGTAAAAACGCAGGCCAACTGCCGCGCTTTCTGAAACGCCTGGCTTTTTTGCAGCGAAGGTTTGGGATCGCCATAGACGCGCCAGCCGCAGCAGGTGGTGTAATCCAGCGGCAGTAGGTCCATAAAACCCAACACATCTTTGACCGGATAACCGAGGGCCAGCCCAATTTCGTGAGGAATCTCTCCGCTTTTGCGCCAGCGCCGGCCCAGCTCAGCCACAAATTGGCGGGGTTGGATGGCCGACCCATAATTTAGCCCGCACAACACCTGGCACGGAACCTGGTCGAGGGCCCGTTTGACGCGGGCTTCCTTATAAATGATGACTTTGGTGGTCAGTTGGGTCTCGTAGAGCCAGGCTGTGGAGAGTTGCCAGCGGTCGGCCAATGCCTCGATCCGTTCCAGGCGACGCTCTAGCGTGAGACCGCACTGCTGGGGTTGCAGGGCCAGCAACTCGCCCGCTTTGTCTGAAAAAAGAACGCCGGCCAAACTGACCAACAGCCACTTCTCAAATTCAGCCTCGGCCTTTGATAATTGTTGTACCTCTGATTTCCAGGTTTGAACCTCAGTGGGGACGGTTGCTGCCGCTTGAACGTTGGGTTGATGGGCCATAACTTTTCTCCTTTGAAAATTTGAAAATACCCTCCTCAATCTTCCCGCTACGGGGGAAGTTGTGGCTCCCTCCCCGACTCTGGGAGGGTGAGGAGGGGGTGAGTTTTTGTTCCTCTTCACCGAAATTCTGGTTTGGTTTGGCTTCAAACTGCATTGTCAGTAGACCGCAATTGCACCCTTCGATACAATAATAATCTCGTGCCTCGGTTTACTCAGGATGCTGCGGTCTACTGCGTGTTGGCGCTTTTATCAACTTAGGGTAACCTAAGTGCAAACTTAGTGTTGACTAAGTGTTAAAATAAATGTTATACTAAGAGAAATCAAAACTTAACCTTAGTTAAACTTTGGGAGGCTCCAAATGAAAAAACATTTTATCGAACCTAATCTCTGTATTATGTGTGACGCCTGTCGGTTGGCTTGCCCGCGCAACGCCATTAGCGCCGCTGAAATGGACGAAACCTACGTCATTGATGGCGACGCCTGCAACAATTGCCAGAATATGTCCGCCGTGCGTTGCATTCCGCAATGCCCCGTTGACGCCATTCTGCCGCCAACAGCCTGACGGAACCGCTTTCCTCGCGGGCCAAGCCGAGACAAAATCTTGTCTCGGCTTTTTTTATTCAGTGGCGGCGCTCACTTTTACCATTTGAGCCAATGCCGAGGTGATGGCCACCGTTTGTCCCGCAACTTCCACCAAAACCGGCCCCTGGTTGGGCATAAACGAGAGTGTGGTCAGGACCGCGCCCGGGGCCACGCCGCGCCCCAACAGATAACGTAGGGCGTTCGGCTCGGAGTCGGGAATCTGCCTGACGATGACCTTTTCACCCGGCGTCGTGGCCGTCAGCGTCCGCCAGGTGGTCTCCGTTAACTCGCCGTCCCAGGTTGGAATGGGTTGGCCGTGTGGATCGAACCGGGGCGCGCCCAGCAGCGTGGCCAACCCATCGGTCAGCCGCCGAGACATGCAATGTTGGAGACAGCCGGCCTCCTCATAAATTTCATCCAGCCCATAATCCAAAAATTCCACCAAAAAACTTTTGACCAGGCGATGTTTACGCAGAGTCGTCAAGGCACACTGCTGCCCCGTCGGAGTCAGCGAGGCCCCTTCCCGCCACTCGTAATGAACATAGCCCCGGTCGTGTAACCGCTTGAGCTGCTCGGTCACGCTCGGCTGGCTAATGGCTAAACGGGCGGCGATGTCCGTCGTCGAAGCCAGCGGCCGGATTTGGGTTAAGCGGTAGATGACGACTAAGTACATCTCCGCCGATGCAGATAGGGTGGCAGTTTCATCAGACATACTTGCCGCGTAGCTTACCGCAACTCTGTCGCTGCGACAATAGCCCGCTATCAATTCTAAAGTTTTGAGGGAGAAAGATAAAGTTTAACAGGAGTTAAATTTTGAACTTGCCTTGATATTCAAGCTGTTGAGGCAGTGGTTGAGTGCGTGCTGAGGGGCACGACCGAATTTGCGCTCAACTGGCGGCCACTTTATTATGTGAACGTAGCCTGCATTTCCGTGGCCTCACTGTAGAGCCGATCCTGTAGGGACTGCTGGTGGCTCTACTCTTGTGGTTGGATTGTGGTTGGGGGAATGGAGACCGTCCGCGAGTGGTAGCCGGTCGCGCCGTCGGGCCGGACGTCTTCTGCTTCGGCAATCTGTAAATCACCGTTGCCATCGGTGGCTCTGACGGTAACGGTATGCTCACCGGCCATGCCGGGCCAATCGTAGCGCCACTGGACCCAGGTCAACGGGCTGTGGGGTGGCGTTCGCAGGTCGGCGGCGGCCCATTGGCCGTCATCCACCCGCACTTCGACCTTGGCGATGCCCCGATCCCCGGCCCAGGCGATGCCTCCGACTGGGATCATGCCGCCCTCGGCGGCCTCCGTGGCTACGGTGTCGATCATCGAGATAATGCGGGGCCGGGCCTCCTCGCTCCAGCCACGATCCACCCAGTAGCCTGCCCCCTCTTCGGCAATGGCCTCGATGCGGGTGATCCATTTGGGCTGTTTCATGCCATACCGGTTGGGGATGTAGATACGCAGCGGAAAGCCGTGTTCGTTAGGCAACGTTTCGCCGTTCATACCATACACCAGCAGCGTGCGGGGATCCATCATATCGGCCATCGACACGCTTTCGTAAAAACCATCCTCCGCCTCGATAAAAAGCTCTTGGGCTTCGGGCCGTAGCCCCAACTCTTCCAGTAGGAGCGGCAGCCGCACCCCAGTCCAATAGCCGCTACTGATGAGGTCGCCGCCGACTTCATTGGAGATGCAACTTAGCGTAATCGGTTGGGTGGCAGCCGGCAGGGCCATTACATCCATCAGGCTCAAAGGCCCGGCGTTATCGAACAGTCCGGCGACCTCCAACATCCAGGCGTCGCCGTTGATGATGGGCGGGCGAGTATTGATGTCGATCCGGTAGAACTCTTCGGTGGGGGTGATCTCCGGGCGCGTTCCCGGCGCAGGCTCGATCCGGGCCCGCAACGTGGCCGTAGCGGGTAGTTGTAGGGGCGGGGTGGCTGTGGGTGAAGGCTGAGGGGGGGGGGGGGTTGTGGCGGGGACTGATGTGGCACGTGCCGGTGGGGTAGAGGGGGAAGCGGTGGCGGTTGTTGTCGAAGAGGAGGTGGGCGAGGCGGTTGGCTGGAGGTCGGCCAAAGATTGACCGGCCCCGGAGCTTTCAACCTGCCGCCGGAATAGGCTGCCCAGGCCCCAGGCTACTAGCGCGGCCAGCAGCGAGCCGCCGATGGTTCTGAGAAAGACTCGCCGTTGTTCCGACGGACGATATTCGGCGGCGGTGGGATGCCGCAGCGAGGCTCCCAACGATGAGCCCAGAAGCGTCCCCCAACCGACAAAGATAAGGGCCAGCCAGACTAAGGCCAAAATAATATTTGTGTTCAACCCAAAACTCAGTTCGACAGCGGCAATTAGTACAAAGAGAAACAGGCCGCTTATCGCTCCGATAAGGTACCCCGGTTGGCGATCACGTCCGATCAGCCAGGCAATGATGAGTCCCAGTAGTATGCCGCCCCCCAGACCAAGCCCCAGGGCCATCATCTGCTCGGCCAACTTGGCCATTTCATCGGTCGATCCCAGATCAACGAGACTGACCAGGCTGACAATGGTGTCGATGCCAAAAGTGACGAGATCGCCGGGCAAGACTCGCGCCAACCAATCGAATAGATCGAAAGGCACAAAGGGCAGGCCGGCTGCTCTGTCACCCAGAAAGAGCAGGGCCATCACCGCCAGGCTACTGATCCCGCCTAAAATCCCGCCCCGTAATAAATTCTTCACGTTCATAAATCTTCCTGTTCTGTAGAGGGGGTTTTGAATCTCCGATTGTAATAATTATTGACCTTGCTTTGGATATAATTCACGCCCCGTAAGGCCACTAGCGCCAAAAAAGTGACGCCAATGGCCAGGGTAAACTGTTTCAACCCGACGCTGATGCCCACGCTGGCTGCAAACAAAATCGAAGCGGCGGTGGTCAAACCCTCTACCGCTTGCTCCGAGCGATGGTAAATAATCGTTCCGGCCCCCAAAAAACTGATGCCGGTGATAATGGCCTCGATGATCCGAATGGGGTCGGTACGGACAGGGGTGGTTCCGGTGCTGACATCAACCTGGGCAATCATTGTGTCTCCTAACGTGACGAGCAGAGCCGCCGCCCCGGCCACCAGCATATGGGTCCGTAATCCGGCCGGCTTATCCGCCGTCTCTCGCTCCCAGCCGATGCTGGCTCCCAGAAGCATGGCTACCGCCACGTAGACCAGGGGCCACAGTTGATAGATATTGATGAATTGACTCATTCGTCACCATTCCAGATTGGTGAGGAGTTAATATCGAAAAATGGCGGCTAACGGAACTTGATCCGGGACGTTTTCCGGCTCGACGGCGTAGACTGTACCGCCGTTTAATATCGTCTGCACCGTGGCTGCATCCAGCAAATCCTCATTCTGGGGATCGGGCGCGGCCTGCAAATCAATCCTGTCCGTCTGGGGATCAAAGGCTCCCCATTGTTGCTCCCCCAGCGCGACGAATAGAGTATCGACTCGACCGTAGTGGGCAGCCGGAACAATCGTGCGAATATCTTTGGAGGCTTGCTCGCTGTCGGTTAAATTCTTGTACTGTTTGGCCGCTTCCAGTCTGGTTTGTTGGAAAATCGGTTCAACGATGGGCCAGGCCCGCTCGTGTAGGGTTTTGGGGGTCCATTCATCCGGGTTGCCGGAGACGTGGTCCTCAACCAAGTGGGCATAGGTATTGGCCTCTTTGTAAATCGGATAGAGATGATCGACGCAGGCCAGCACCAGGGGCGCATTTTCCTGGCGCAGATAGGGCTGTAGGCCCCGTTCTACCAATTGGCAGAAACGGCGTAGATTTTTATCCTCATCATCGCTGCCGACGCCGTGGCCGTGGAACATCGCCGCCCGTTCGCCGCCGCCCGGCGCCGGGGCGGCTGTATGAAACTGCTGCTGCTTTTCGGGATCGTCATACTGCAACGCCTCGGCCAGGCTGGTCGGTACGTTCTCCAAACTCATTTCATAAATGTTGTATTGCTCCCCTCGAAACAGCCGCACCTCGTTCTGGCTCAAGGCCAGGATATAGAATTGATGCTCATCACTCAGGACGGGAATCAGGGGTTTGAGATGAAAACGGTCGGCGATTATCAATAGTTCTTCAAGTTCGAGGGGCAGCCGGTAGAGACGGAACAGGTCGGCTGACACAAAAATGGCCAATCCCTCATTCTGCTGCTGCCAAAAATCGTAATCCTCGATCAAGGCCGCCGCCGGTTGCAGTAGCGTGCGGGCCTCCGGGCTACGCATGCCCTCGGCGATCAATTTTTCTTCCGCTGCGGTCACTAAATTTTTCAAGCGGATAGGGTCTTGGCGGGTTTCCGGCCCGGCCCGGTGGGTCGGCATAAATATAGAGACACACAGTCCGTCGTTTGCGTCGATCAACATTTTTAATTCTTCTTTGGTTAATAGGCTCATCAACTCACATCCTTTTTTTGTTTAGGGCGAATAAAATGATTTCCGAACAAACAGAGATAGGGCGACCCATCTCTCTATCCGAGCGATTGTCACCTGCTTATTTCTGTCGGAAAATGACTATCAGTAGATCGCAAAATTGCATCCTTCGATACAATCGATTATGTAATCATTTTAGAGCCATTTCACGACAAACTCTATACTATGTTGGGTGATTTGGGGGGGTAAAGCGAGTTATTTTTGAGGCGATTCTGCCCGGTTGAACTAGCCCACCTGGGCTATAGGC
>CAZWZZ010000423.1:0-5955 GCA_964638395.1 uncultured Caldilineaceae bacterium | reverse complement strand
AACAGGGGCAGCATGACCAGGGCCATATTGAAGGGATCGACGGTGGGTGTAATCATAGCGGACATAATAGCGATGAAGATGACGGCGAAGCGCCAATTTTGCATCAAAAAGCGGGGCGTGACTATCCCCACTTTGGCCATAATGAAGATAATGAGCGGTGTTTCGAAGCTGATGCCGATCCAGAAAATGAGCGAGGTGACAAAGGGAATATATTTTTGGGATTGCCACTCCTGAACGAAGACTTCGGTCTGCCAGGTACTCAAAAATTGGATGGCCGCCGGGATGAGGATGAACCAGGAGAAGGCCACGCCGATCAGAAACAGTAAGCTCGCGGCCGGAACCCCCCAACGGATATATTGCTTCTCATTGTCGTTCAGGCCGGGCAGGATGAACATCAACAGGTGATAGACGATGAAGGGCATAGCCAGCACCAGCCCACCGGTCAGAGCCACCCGAAAATAGATGGCAATACCTTCGGTGGGGCTGAGAACCTGGAGTCTTTGGCCATAAGGCCGGATCAGTAGTTCCAGGATTTGGGGCGTGAACGCAGCCACCAAAACAGTGGCTACCAAGACGGCAATGCCGGAGCGGATCATGCGTACCCGCATCTCATCGAGATGTTCGAGGAGGGTCATTTGCCCGGCCAGCCGCTCCTGTTCAGCAGCAATGTGTTGGCTGGGGTCTGGCGAGGGTAAGGAGGGTGTGCCGCTACTCATTCACTACCTTCGGCGTATTATTCACGGAGGCCGGTTCAGGGTTTGGGGGGGGCTTGATGGTGCGTTCTTCGGTCTCGGTGTCGGTCTCAGCGACGGGGGCATCATCGGGAGCGGGCGTGGGAGCGGACGGCTCGGTTGGAGGCTCAGCCGGGGATGGCTCATCTGGCTCATTTTTGGCCGAAGTTGACGGAGCGGTTGAGCGGGGAACGGTTCCTTCCTGGCCGGAGACCGCTTTTTTGGTCTCGGCCACGGCTTGCGAAGTCTCGGCCGCGGCTTGAGAGGTTTCGGATTTGACGTCGCTATGGGTTTCTTCCAGAAGCCGCTTGGCCTCCTGCAATTCCCGGCGCGTCTCTTCCAACTCATCGAGGCGGGTGGCGACCATGATTTCCCGTCGCCATTCGGTGATGAATCCTTGAGACATATTGCGTAGGTCTCGGACGACTTTGCCCGCCTTGGCTGCATACTCCGGCAGGCGGCGTGGGCCTAGAACCATCAACGCAATAATAAAGATAAATATGAGTTCGGGAACCCCAATACCTAAAATATCCATTCAAACCAAAACAGTTAGGTCGGCCCTAGCCGAATTTATACAGGCTCAGAATATCTAAGTTGCTCGGCTCGGATTGCTAAATCCGAGCCAAAACGGGGATTTGGCAATCCCCTTTGAGCGAAAATTGGATGCGCTGAGTCTGAGGTAAAAGATAGTACGCGCAGATGAAGAAGGTATGAAATTAGACAGGGACTTTGATCATTTGGCGAATTTTTGTTTGGTCCTGAGAAACCAGGCTGCCCAAGACCCCATTGACGAAACGGGGGGAGCTTTCGCTGCCAAACATTTTGGCCAACTCGACCGCTTCATTGATGGTCACTTTCGGCGGAATCTCAGGTTCAAACAGCAATTCATAAATGGCCACCCGCAGCACGTTGCGGTCTACCGCCGCGATCTGATCGAGGGGCCATTCAGGAGCCAATTTTTTGATAAGACCATCTATGTAAGTCCGGTATGCCTGCACACCGACCGCCAGAGAACGGGCAAAAGATTCTGCTGAGTCGGGTAATGGTCGCTCTTCCAGACGAGCTTCTAGCGCAGGTACAGCTTTATGGTCGGTGAAATCCAGTTCGTAGAGTACTTGTAATACGGTGGCGCGGGCGCGGCGGCGTACTTTCATAGATTGCATCCCCCTATCTTCTGGTTGGTCTGGTATTATCTTTTATGTCAATGTTCAATCCAGATATGGATCTTGGCGCAAGACGAACCTATGCGCTTACTGCATCACCAGGCCGCCATCAACCGTCAAGACCTGGCCGGTAATAAAGGCTGCCTCATCAGAGGCCAAAAATAGCACGGCGGCGGCGACATCTTCCACGCTGCCCAGTCGCCCTAGCGGCGTAGTCTGCACAACGGATTCCATCATTTCATCGGCCAAAACCTCGGTCAAGGCGGTCGGAATAAAACCGGGCGCAACGGCATTGACGGTGATATTGCGCGAGCCGACCTCTTTGGCCAACGATTTGGTGAGACCGACGATCCCGGCCTTCGAGGCAGCGTAATTCGTTTGCCCCGCCTGACCGGCCAGCCCCACTACCGAGGTAATATTGATAATCCGGCCTTTCCGTTTTTTCATCATAGGCCGGATGACGGCTTTACTACAATAATACGTGCTGTTGAGATTTGTTTCAAGGACGAGATTCCAATCCTCATCCTTCATCGTCATCATCAACTTGTCGCGAGTCGTGCCCGCGTTATTTACCAGTATATCAGGTTGTCCGTAAGTGTCAATAGTTTTTTTAATAAGCTGCTGCGCTTCGTCACTATTGCTGACATCGGCCTGGACCACGGTCGCCTCACCGCCGGCCTCTTTGATGGCCGTCGCCACCTCATTGGCGGCGTCGGCGCTGTTCCGGTGGTTGATAACCACGCTGGCTCCTTGCGCGGCCAACGTCTTGGCGATACCGGCCCCGATACCCCGCGAGCTACCAGTCACGACGGCAACTTTGCCGGTTAAATCGAACATCATTACGTTTCGCTTTCCAACAACGCCTCAACCTGCTCCGGCGTGTTAACGGCCTGGGTTTTCACCCCTTTGTCGATCCGTCGAATGAGGCCGGCCAGCACGTTTTTCGGTCCGATTTCGACAAATTGGGTGATGCCGTGGTCAATCAGCCATTGCACACTGGCCGTCCAATGAACCGAGGCGGTTAACTGCCCCTCCATCTCGGCCCGCACCGCATCGAGCGAGGACAATGGCTCGGCGCTTATGTTAGCGATAATCGGCATTTCTGGCAAGTTAAGCGGCGTCTTATCAACCGCCGCCCGGAAATCATCAGCCACGACCCGCATCAATTCGGAGTGGGCAGCGATGCTAATCGGCACTTTGACCGTTTTGCGGGCTTTGGCGGCTTTGGCCAGCGCCATGCCCCGCTCCACGGCGGCGTTGTGGCCGGAGATGACGATCTGGCCGGGGGCGTTGTAGTTGGCGACCTGGAGATCGCCATACGCTTCATCAAGGCTTACCTCTCGACAGATGTGAGCGATGACATCATCATCCAGCTTGAGGATGGCCGCCATTCCGCCGGGATTCAACTCGCCTGCTTTCTTCATCAACCGGCCCCGTTCCCGCACCAGGCGCAGCCCATCCTCAAAAGAAAACACCCCGGCGGCGGCATAGGCCGAATATTCCCCCAGGCTGTGGCCGGCCACGTAGGCCGGCTTGACCGTGTAGCCGCCGGCCCGCAACGCCCGCAGCGTAGCGATGCTGGTCACATAGATGGCCGCCTGGGTATTGATCGTATCATTCAACTCGCTATCCGGCCCCTCGAAACAGAGTTTACTCAGGCTGAAGCCCAGAATATCATCCGCTTTCTCGAAGGTTTCGCGGGCAACCGGATAGCGGGCGGCCAATGCCTGCCCCATTCCAACTTCCTGAGATCCCTGACCGGGAAATACAAATGCAATATTTTCTGTCATAATGTGGCAAATTAATGGCTGTGCATCCAAACCATCCTATCGGCACAACCTATTTAATAATTTTATTAAAGAAACTTAGCTGGTTCCGGGCGGTAACTCTTCCGCCTGTTTAATGACCTGCATCCCATTATAGCTCCCACAGCTGGCACAGACATGGTGGGCCAGCCGCAGGGCGTGACACTGCGGACATTCGACCATGTGGGGCATCTTCAAGCGGAGGTAGTGTGCCCGCCGGCGGTCCCGGCGTACTCTGGATATTTTTCGTTTCGGTAAAGCGCCCATAACTTCTTAAAATCCTTTCTAATAGGAGTTACGCAGTTGAGCGACAAACGCATCCTGAGTAGGCGTTAGCCGTATCGAAGGGTGACGTTTGGAGCGGCTGCACCCCTCGATACGCCTTTTCAAGGCTACTCGGGATGCGAACCGTGTAACTCCTATCCAAATCAATTATCATCAATTTTTAGAGCCAGCAGATCACCCCAACGGGGGTCGATCTGTTGCTCCTGACAATCACATTCAACGACGTTGCGGTCTTGCCCACACTGGGGACACAAGCCCTTACAATCCGGTTTGCAGTAGAGAATACTCTCGCCGGTCACAACCAACTCTTGCCGCACCACCTCGGTTAGGTCCAGGATATGCTGCTCGTCGATGCGATTGGCTTCATCAGCATCCTCCGGTTCCGGTAACGTACCGCCGGACAGGATGTCGGTGGTTGGATAAAACTCCTCTTCCAACTCAATGCTGATTGGCGTGGTAAAGGTGGTCAGACAGCGACCACAACTTTTTTCTACAGCGCTATGGAGCGTACCGGTCACCAAGATATCGGAGCCGGTTCGCAACAATTTTACCACCCCGACAATCGGGGCGACAATGAACAGATCTTGATATATCTCTCGCGCAAAGGTGGCTTCGATGTCATACTCACGGCTGCCGCCTGTCCCCTCTTTGAGCAACTGAGCCACATTGAAACGGAGGTCATCAGATTTTCTGGGTGTTGATTTTTTATGCATAACAGAAAGGCGATTATAGAGATAGATGGCAGGTCTGTCAAATGAAATTTTGATGAAAAGCCAAGTAATTACACCTCCGGCTCCTGCTCTCGTTCCGAAAGCTCCGGCTCCATCTCCGGATCAAGGACCTCCTGGCTCTTCTGGGCTTGATTTTCCCGCACGTAGCGCAGGCCATTCCGCACGGTGGACAACGTTTTCATCAGTTGCTCTTCAAGCTCACCCAGTTGATCGACGATATAATCATCCGCATCAGCGATAATCTCCTCGGCCTGTCGTTCGGCCTGGGCCTCGATCTCGGCGGCCCGTTCCTTGGCAAAGGTTATCAACTCATGCTCTTCGGTCATCGACTCCGCCTTTTCACGGGCCATATCGACGATGCGGTTGGCCTCTTCCTGAGCCTGCACCAGCATCCGTTCCCGCTCCGCCTCGGTTCGTTTGGCTAATTTCACCTCCTCCGGAATCGAGACCCGCATCTGGTCGATGATGTCCAAAATTTCATCCTCATGTACGACCACATTCGACGTAAAGGGGATATGAAACCCCTCCGTTATCAAAGTTTCCAGCCGATCAACAAGGTGTAAAATATCCATAACCCCGCCCTCTTTTATCAGTACAGCGTAAACAAACTCTTATCAGGTTCGTAGTAACCGCTTTAGCGATCTAAAGACGGCTGAAGCCGTTACTACGAACCTCACAGAACTTATTTTCCACAGCAATCAGTCTCTAACAGAAACGATCTTTACCCGACTGTTGCCATCCTTGTCGAGCATACCTTTCTTTTCTAAGGCATCGACCACAACGGGCGGCGCTAAATGGTTGATAGCCCCCCCACTCATTGCGATTTCTTTCAAAATGCTCGAACTTAAAAATGAGTGTTCCTGGCTGGCCATCAGACAGATTGTTTCAATGTCCGGTTCGAGGCTATGATTGGCCAAAGACAACTGGAGTTCCCATTCGAAGTCGGATAAAGCACGCAACCCACGCACGATAAATTCCGCCCCCTGCTCCTTGGCAAATTGCACGGTCAGGCTGTTGTACTGTTCCACCCGGACATTGGGCAGATGTTTAAGCGCCTGGCGCGTCAAGCGCAACCGATCCTCAATCGAAAACAGCAAACTCTTCATCGGTCGGCTATAGACGCCCACCACCAGCTCGTCGAAAATTCGTGCAGCGCGGGTCGCAATGTCGATATGTCCATTCGTAATTGGATCAAATGTGGCCGGATAAATTGCTCGTGTCATTAACTTAAGTCTCCCTC
>CAZWZZ010000422.1:0-5960 GCA_964638395.1 uncultured Caldilineaceae bacterium | reverse complement strand
TTGGTCAGCCACAGCGGGCGGGGGCCGTTTTCGATACGTTTGTGGAGGTCTGCGGTAGTGAGTTTCATAAGCCTCTGGGTTATTTTTGTGAATTGTCAGTAGACCGCAGCACCTTTCGATACAACCTCGTTCCTCGGTTTACTCAAGATGCTGCGGTCTACGAATTATCAATTGTTTTGGGGATTCTAACCTAGCCCTCTATTTCAGTCAATTTTGGAAGGTATCAGACACGCCCGAATCGCTGACGAGCCGTTTCAAACGGTTTGGCCACCTGTGCCCTCTGGGGTATCCGAGGTTGGTCAAATAACGATGGGGATTATGGGCGTTCCCCCGGCTAATATCGCTTCAATTTCCTGTAACACGTTTTCAACCGTGGGGGCGTAGCAAGGGTAAGCCACTTCATCTTCACCAATCTGCTTATGGTGGGGGAACGTACTGTGGTGGGGAAAATGGGGCGCATCATCATAACGCATGATGGTCTTTCCCGCCGCCTGATACTGAAACCGATAGTGAGTCAGGCTTACCTGGCCATCGGGTAACAACGCCACTTGAGCTTTAGCGAGAAGGACGCTTCCATCCCAGTAATCGAGGGCAAAAGCGAAATGTCCCGTGCGCCGACTGGTGTGTTCAAAGTCGAGATGTACCAGGAGATCGGCTGACGGAGCATTTTTTTGAATGAGCCAGAGCAACGCTTTCTCGAAATCGGTAAGACTCTCATACATCGGGGGCATCGGGAGAGCCTTTTAGGTATCTTGACCGGTCATTGTCAGATAGGCACAGTAGGTATGGAGCCAATCAAAAGTTTCCACATCATCGCCCTGCTGACCCTGTTTGAAACGTTCATAAAACTCGGCTGAGGACAAGTCATACCGTTTTTCAAATTGACTTAATTTCGCTTCAACCTCAACCAGCGTTAATTGATTAGAAACGATTTTTCCAAACGGCAACGGTTCAACCAGGCGACCTGCCTTAAGGTCTACCCGCCGTTTGGCCACTCGCAATCGTTGATAGGTTTCGTAAAGGCGAGGCCAGTCTGCCTGTTCGGACCTGATGATTGCTGAGTCTTTTCTGGCAGCCAGATAAAAAGTTTTAGAGTCAGCCTCAAACGTTTGCTCGTAATCCTTGAGTCTGCGGTGAAGTTCATTCAAAACCTTTTCCACAGACCAGTAACTCAGCGGGGCAGTCAGACCCGGCAAGTTGAATGTCTGCGCCGCTTCTTCAGCTTGTCGAACCACTGTGTTCTCCGCTCGCTTGATAAGTCTATCGTGCAGCAAGTCCCGCTCTTTGATGTCCAGCCGATCAACCGCCGCTAATAGTTGCTCAAAAGGAACCTCAATATTAGCTGCTTGGGTCATCAGTTCACCTCTTTTTTCAAACGTTCTGATGGGATCACTTTAAAGTAAACCGGCTTTTTTGAGTTTAGCTTCAAGCTCTTTAGCCCGGGCTTCGGCTTCGGCTCTGGCCTGGGCCTCGGTTTCGGCTCGCGCTTCGGCCTCGGCTCTGGCTTTGGCTTCAAGGTCGGCTTGAGCTTCAGCCTCGGCTCTGGCCCGCGCTTCGGTTTCGGCTCGCGCTTCGGCCTGTTGTCGTCGCTGGTTCAATTCCAGAAAGGTTAAAAATCGGTTGCCCTCCGGGTCAGTCAAGACCAACTCTACACCCTCGAGGTCAAACCGTATTCCCATCCGGGGACTGACCCACCCGATCATTTCGTCAATTTCGGCCAACACTGTCTCTTGACGCCGCCAGCCTGCTAAACGCCCGCTGTCCGGGTCGTACAGATAATACTCCTCGACGCCATACTTCTCATAGAAGGCAAACTTGTGTGCCATTTCTTTCTTTGTGTTGCCTGGCGACAAAATTTCAAACACAACGTGGGGGGGAATGTCTCCCTCTCGCCACTGCAGATAGGCTCCTCGATCCCCCTTCGGGCGACCAAAGACCACCATCACGTCCGGGGCCACTCGACGTTGATTGTTCCCTTCGACCGGATACCAAAACATATCCCCGGCCACAAAGACAGCGGGGTGATGTTCAAACAAAATTTCCAAGTTCCCTTCAATGGTAGTAATCCAGCGAAACTGTTTGCTGTTGTCGGCCATCGGCTTGCCATCGCTTTCAGGGTAGATGATCGTCTCGACCATAACAGGAGAAGCTATGTCATTCCTACTCATTTTGGCCTTCCTTTTTGTTAATCAATCTGTTGATTGTTCACATTCAAACTTTGCAGAGTTGCCTCAAACCGGCCTAATCCGCCGCAGGATACTATCCAACCGCACCAAATCGTTACTCAACAGACGGGCCAGCTCCCGACCGGCCCCGATTAGAAATTGGCGTTGGGTTTCGGGCGGGCGGGCGGCGGTGGCCCGGCGGAGGTTGGCGATGATTAGCTCATCCGCCGGAATCTGGGCGGCGTTCAGCACCAGCCGCAGATAATCCAACTGTTCGGTGAAGGCTCGCAGGTCGCTCTCTTCGCCCATCACCAGCAGGTCGAGGCTGACCGGCGGTTGGGGGGGCAAGCCCTGGTAAATCTGGTCGTTTTGGCGGTAGCCGACGACCAGCACGCTGACCTCGATAGGCACGAGCCGGTTTTCCCGCTGATCCTGGATGGCCTCCGGCTCCATCTCCCCGGCCAAAATCAACTGCCGCACCGAGGGGTCATCCTGCACCTGAACATCGTAAATCAGGCCGAAAATGTGGGAGTCATCTTGTAGCGGTACTTTGACCAAATCGCCAAAATTAGGTGTATTGTCGATGACCCGGCAGCCGACGGCAAAGCCGACGGTGCTGGCCCGCAACACCCACCCAATGGTAAATGCTGTACTCATAATTTGAAGGTGTCTCTTCCTGCGCGAAAAGCGTTTTTGTTATTTTGCTTCAAAGAAAGGGCCGGAGTCAAACCCTGCCGCCGCATTTCGACGGCCAGCATCATCTCCACCGCCTCCCGCTCCTCTTTGGAGATGACGGCCAACTCATCGGCCCGGGCCAGAACGTAGGGGTAGCCCCCGGTCAGGCGGGTCTGGCGGATGATGGCCGCGTGCAGGAGATCGACCGCCTGGGGAGTAGCAGCCACCCAGGCCGGGATTTCGACACGGGCAATTTTGGGTAAAGGATTGCGGCTGACGTTGAGGTAAAAAAAGTGGGGGGTGTGACCGCTCTGCCCATACTTTTCCAGGCCCTTCGCTCGCGTGGCAAAAATGGCGCTCCGCTGGCCGGGGCCGAGGAAATCGAACAGGTCGAGGTCGGTCAGGGGGCGGAAGCGGTTGTGGCGCAGGCCGCTCTCGGTCACGGCCTCCGAGGCCAGCGAGGCCAGGTGCATCAGGGCCAGGACGAAGGTGCTGCGGGGCCGGTCGATATACCCGGCCAGAGAGACGTTGGCCTCGCGCAGGCTGTTGAGCATCCCTAAATATTCTTCCTGACAGGCTTCCTGTTGGTGGAAGGGCAGGTCGATGACCCTGAGCGTCATCTGCCCGTCGATGAGGGCCACCACGGGGTAGGAACTGTCCTTCTCGGCGGTAGCCAACTCGGTTAAACTCTGCACCTCGGCCAGGTCTCGCTGGACGTTGACCTCGCCGGAGGAGATCAGCCGCCCCTGCTCATCCATCAATTCGTCGGTGCTGTAGCAGAGGAGGGGCTGCGGGCTGTAGGTGTCGGGGCGGCGGTTGGAGCCGTGGCGGTAGACGATGCTACCGACGTTAATCAAATAGTAGAGGGTGATGGCGTGCGGGTCGGGCAAAATCTGGGAGCCGTCGCTGGCGATGACCGTCAGTTGCTCCGGGCAGGCGGGCAGGGGATAGGACTCGGCCAGGGCCTCGGCGGTGGGAGCCGCGCCGACCCAGTCGAACCGTTGCTGTTGCTGCACCTTTTCGGCCCGGTCGATCCGCTCCAGCAGAAAATCCTGCTGTTCGGAATACGCCTTGAGCAGGGCGTGCAGCTCTTCGATGATTTGGCTCCGCAGTACGGTCTGTTCGGCCAGGCTGTGGCCCATCGCTCGGACCTGGCTGGCCACCTGGTTGAGGTCTAGGGTCATAGGTAATTATACCGGTGATTTTCAAACTCAGTTTGTAGCTATTCAGCCGTTGCCTTAAAAACAACGATGTCATAGCGGGGATTAGGAGATTTGGGGATTTTATCTAAAAATTTATCCCCTCATCCCCAAATCCCCGCGAAAAACGTTCGTTTGGGGAGGCCGCTGAACAGTTACCTCAGTTTTACCACAACGTGCCATCCAGATCAAATGTTCACTGGCTCATTCATCAAACGATTGACCCAGCCCATCAACCGTTTGGGCAGATGGCGTAATTTGTGGACTTCTTTGAGGCCCCCCTCGGCAAAATCGAGGAGTTGGGCCGACGGATTGTCTTCGTCATCATAGTCGATACGGGCAAAGGGCAGACGATTTGGCTGTTTGGCGTATTGATAGCGCTTGTTAAAAAAAGCCTGCCAGACTTCGGGGGGGGCATCGGAAAAATCGTTCAGCCAGCAGCCGGTGTTGATGTAGAGAGCGCCGGTATCCAGCCGGTCCTGGGTGGGGTGATGGGTGTGGCCGAAGAGGACGACCCTGGCCCCCTCCTGCTCGGCGATAGCCTCCGCCGCCTGGTGCAGCGTCGAGCGTTGCTGCTCCTGCACGGTACGGCCAACAATGAAGGGATCGTAGGTGATATGTGGGGGGGGCGTCCTGTTCACAGCTTCTCCCTCGGCACCGATGTTCAGAAAAAGGTGCAGGGCGTGGAAAAATTGCTGTTGGAGATCAGCATCCTCATTACAGCGCTGCAACATATCATAACAAGCAGTTTCAGTGTGCAAGCCCCGGAGTAGTTCAGGAACTTGTTGCGGCGTAGCGTCCGGGGTGGCCCCGTTTGTTGAAACTCCGGCCGGCGTATGGTGTAACAGACTGACCAGCAGTTTGGCGGCAAAGGTCGAATCCCACCGGAGAGCGTACCATAACAGGGTGGTGATCGGCTTGATGTTGTTGGCGAAGGGGTACTTCTGCTCGACATCGTTGCAAAAGTCGATGAAAAAACGAGAGCCGGCCGGATAGTACAACTGCGTCGGCTCCTCCGGGTGGCGGGGATCGAGAAAATCCTCGTAGCGATTCATACGCTCGGTGCGCTGGTGGCCATGTTCGACGTAGATTTTCTCGCGGCTGATGAAATCTTCGGCAAACAGCAGCAGCGAGGCTCGTGCCCCGGTTGCTCCAACAGCCTGCCGCAGCCGATTTTTGACCCGAGGCCAAAATAGATTGACGTCGTGGTTGCCCTTGATGATAGTGATCCGTCGCTGTGGCGGATCAGCCCGCATAAAATTGGATAGAGCAACAAAAATTTCAGGATGTCCCTGCGTGATAATCTTGAGCCGCTTGACCGAGGCCTCCTCCGAAGAGTCGTGATAGACTGCTTTGGTATAGGAGGTGGTTGGGTCGTAATTGCTCACGGCGGGAACCCGCAAAAATTCGAATAGGTTGCCGTTGATGATGAGTTCGACGTCGGCTTGAGATTGCTCGCTTTCCCGCTCGACTTCCTGCAAAAAATTGACGAACTCGGTGTCAACCACAAACTCTTCGAGTTCGTTACCACCTTCATTGGCATAGCCGGCACCAATATATAAATCTGAAAGGACAAATTTCAATTTCTGTCCCACCGATACTCCCCCTCGCTAAGGAATGAGCCGTAAATAACTTGTGCATTTGAAATCGTCGTAATTGGTAATTAGTAATTAGAGATTGAATGACCAATTACGAATAACCAATTACCAAGCTGGGCGGCACAAGTTATTAAATTCTCGTTCCTAAATTGACTCTTAACATTATACCATACTAAAGGGGGATTGACGAAACTTTTGCCAGTTCGCCATAAATACCGTAGACTTGGGGGCACAAATCTGGAAGGTTAGAAAAAGGAGAAGCCCAAATGAAAAGGGTGCAAATACTGTGGCCTTGTTAGCAAAATTTGGCAAGATAGAGACAA
>CAZWZZ010000421.1:2070-5962 GCA_964638395.1 uncultured Caldilineaceae bacterium | reverse complement strand
CTGTATCAACATTCCCGGCTGTACCAACACCTGGAGCCGTTGGCGGTGGCCAATCGACCGCGCCAGGTTTTTGGTCAGGCTTATCCCTCTGCTTTCTCGGCCCTCTATTTACCGCCGGAGGAGGCGGAGCTGGCGCAAGCCTGGCAGGTGACGTTGGCCACGCTGACCCACCTCGAGCAGGCGGTCGAGGCGGATGGCAGCCGGCTGGTGGTCGCTCTCATCAGCCCGGACATCGCCGTTCAGTTAGGGACGCTCTCCCCGGCGGAGCGGGAAATTTTCCTGCGGGATAATCCCAGATTTGCCGAGGCCAACGTCAACCGGCCTGCACAACGGCTGGCCGATTTTTTGACCGGGCAGGGGATCCCTTTTCTCGATCTCACCCCACCCTTGACGGCCCATCTGGCCGCCAACAAAGTGCCGCTCTATCTCGTGGGCGATGGCCACTGGACCGTCGAGGGCAACCGCGTCGCCGGGGAGGCGTTAGGCCAATGGTTAGTTGAGGCGGATCTTGTCGGATTGATTGAGTAATTGGGGGGCGGCGGCCATAACCTGCACCGGATCGCCGATGAGAAACAACTCATCGCCGGTGTGGAGGGTCGTTTGCCCGCCGATGTTGGTCAGGATTTGCCCCTCACGGCGGATGGCCAGCAGGGTCAGGCCGGTTTGGTTCCGTAAATCCAGCTCGGCCAACGTTTTATGGGCCAGCATCGACCCCTCATCGACGTGAACACAGGAGATTTCCAAATCTTGCAGATGCACCTGGAGATCGGCCCTGGGCGTATCGACCGAGGTCAAGTCTCGCAGCGTTTTGTAGCCGTCGGCCCGAATTTCGGCCACCAGTTGGTCGATCTCGTTGTTGGGGACGAGATAGTTACGCAGCACCCGGCTGAAAATCTTGACCGAGGTCTCAAACTCTTCGGGGATGACTTCGTTGGCCCCCAGCTCGTAGAGCGGCTCCACCTCGCCAACGTAGCGGGTGCGGGCGATGATGTAGGCCGTCGGGTTCAGGCGACGCACAATAGCGGTGATGCGCCGGGTGGCCGTCGCTTCGGCGATGACGATGACCACGGTTCGGGCTTGGCTGATCTTGACCCGCTTCAGCACCGCTTCCTGGGTGGCGTCGCCGTAAAAAACGGGCCGGCCCTGGTTCTGGTAGCTCCGTACCGTCTCCGGGTTCATCTCCAGCACGGCGTAGGGCACGCCCGCCCGGCGAGCGGCCCGGGCCACGTTCTTCCCATTGATGCCAAAGCCGATAATCACCAAATGATCCTCCAGCTTATCCTCCTCACTCGGCCCGCTGATGCCTTCTTGAGGGTAGAGACCGTCCCGCAGTCTTTGCGGAATTGGCCCGCGTAAAATATAATCGGCCACGCCGGGTGCGGCGGCGATGATAAAGGAAGTGACGGTCATCGTTAACACGGTGATGGCCAGGAACATCTGCTCGGCGTCGCCGCCAATCAGACCAAAGCCCTTGCCCGTCTTGGCCAGAATCAGCGAAAATTCCCCGACCTGGCTCAAGCCCAACCCGGCGATCAAGATGGTGCGCATCGGGAAGCCCAGCAGCGTCACCACGCCGATGATAATCAGGGCTTTCATCACCAACACGCCGAGCGTAACCAGCAGAATGATGATCGGTTGTTGAATAAAGAAGCCCATGTTCAAAAACATGCCCATCGCCACGAAAAAGAGACTGGTGAAAATGTCGCGGAAGGGCAAGATGTGTTCAAAGGCTTCGTGGCTGTATTCCGACTCGGAGATGGTCAACCCGGCCAGGAACGCGCCCAGGGCCAGCGACAGCCCGACGCTGGAGGTGATGAAGGCTACGGCAAAACAGAGACCGGCCACCGCCAACAAAAACAGCTCCCGGCTGCGAGTCTTGACGATTTGGTGGAGGGCGGCCGGAATGAGATATTGAGCGCCGACGATGACGAACACAATCAGGGCCACGCCGGTGGCGGCCAGGAGCCACAGCGGTGTGTCCGACTCGCTTTCCTGCCCGGCCAGCGTCGGGGCGAACAGCATCATCATGACCACGATGATGTCTTGGAAAATGAGGATGCCCAGGGCGATGCGGCCCTGCGGCGATTCGATTTCGGCCCGTTCCTGGTACAGTTTCAGGACGATGGCCGTGCTGCTCAACGACAGGAGAAAGCCCATAAACATGGCCGGGCCAAACTCCCAGCCGAGAACCTGGCTGGTGAAGAGATACGTGACCAGAATGGTCAACCCGACTTGTAACGAACCACCGACCAGCACGAGTGTTTTGATTTGCATCAGTTTCTTCAAGGAAAACTCGATGCCGATGGTAAAGAGCAGCAGGATGACCCCTACTTCGGCCAAAATTTCCACTTCATGAACATTTTGAACCAGCCCCAAGCCATAAGGACCGACCAGCACCCCTGTTAACAACAGCCCTACAATGACCGGCAGCTTGATCTGGTGAAAAACATAAACCACCACAATAGACAGACTGAAAATGATGACAATATCCCGAAGCAAGGGGATTTCCACCTAAACACCTCCTTAGTTTTGTGATTTTAATCAGCGACGTAACTATTCAGCAGACATCCAAAACGACCATTTTTTCGCGGGGATTTGGGGATTAGGGGATAAATTTTTTCGATAAAATCCCCAAATCTCCTAATCCCCGCTATGACATCGCTGTTTTTAGGGCAACGGCTGAATAGATACTCGGCAACAAAATCAGTAGACCGCAGCGCCCTTCGATACAACCTCATGCTTCGGTTTACTCAGGATGCGATTGCGGTCTGCTGAAAATTTAATGTTGCCAGTATACCATAGGTTAAAAACAATAAAAATCCTTGAAGATTCCAATAGCGGGCAATGTTGTTGATTTTGACTCTTACCCAAAATTTGCTAAATTTGATTAATTCAAAATAAGTGTGACAAAATTCTAACAGGAATCTAATAGTATCTCACTTAAAGTAAGGTATAATAGGGTTAACATTGAGCAACTAAATTGTGATGTTATCCACAATTTTTTACTAGAACATTAGTCTAAGGTGGTAAATTTGATATGATGCGGTTTGATCGATTTACTGAACGTGCCCAAGACGCCGCCATGCGGGCCTACGAAATTTTGCAACGGTATCAACATTCTCAGGCCGATACCGAGCATCTCTTTCTGGGTCTGCTGGAGCAGCCGAATGGGTTAGTTTCAGAAATTTTGGAACAGATGAGCATTGATCCCGAAATGTTGATGGATCGCCTGGATCAGATTTTGTCGGCGACTCCCAAGGTGGGCGGCTCCGTCAATATGGCGGTGGGGCAGGTGTATATTACGCCCCGTCTGAAACGGGTGCTGGACAATGCCCAAGAAGAAGCAAAAAGCATGCAGGATGAATATATCTCGACCGAGCATCTCTTCCTGGCCGTGTGTGGCGAGCGGGGTACGCCCAGTGCCCGGCTGCTGCAAGAGGTCGGGGTGAGCAAGGCCCGCGTGGTCGATGTCGTCGAAGAGGTGCGGGGCGGGCAGAAAGTAACCAGCCCCCAGGCTGAAACCCGCTACCGGACGCTGGAAAAGTTCAGCCGTGATCTGACGGCTATGGCGACGGAGGGTAAGCTGGACCCGGTCATTGGCCGGGATAATGAAATTTTGCGCCTGATCCAGGTCCTCTCCCGGCGTACCAAAAACAACCCGGTGCTGATCGGCGATGCCGGTGTCGGTAAAACGGCCATTGTGGAGGGTCTGGCCCAGAAAATCGTCGATGATGACGTCCCCGAAATTTTGATGGGCAAGCGAGTCGTCAGCCTGGACCTGGGGGCGATGATCGCCGGCTCCCGCTTCCGGGGTGAATTTGAGGAGCGGCTCAAGAACGCCCTCGAAGAAATTCAGAAGGCGGAGGGGGAAATCATCCTCTTCATCGACGAA
>CAZWZZ010000421.1:0-1970 GCA_964638395.1 uncultured Caldilineaceae bacterium | reverse complement strand
GAGTCACTGAAAGCCGCCGCCCGTCTCTCCCATCGCTACGTGACCGAGCGACAGTTGCCGGATAAGGCCATCGACGTTATTGACGAGGCCGCCAGTAAACTGCGCGTGGCCATCTATTCGATGCCGGACGACTTGAAGCAGAAGAAAAAAGCGTTGTCGAAGCTCCAACAAGAAGAGAGTGAAGCGGGTAACAGCCACGATTGGGAACGGGCCGCCGAGATCAAAGTGCAGCGACTCCGCATGGAGGATGAGTTTCAGCAGGAGCGGGACCTCTGGCGGCAGGAGAAAAATCTGGATGAGGTGGTCGATATCAAAGACATCGCCGAGATTGTCTCGAATTGGACTGGCATTCCCCTGCACGATATGCTGCAAACCGAGTCGGAGAAGCTGCTGCGGATGGAAGAGGCCCTCCACGAGCGCATCGTCGGCCAGGATGAAGCCATCGTGGCTATCAGCGATGCTATTCGCCGGGCACGCTCCGGGTTGAAAGACCCCCGGCGGCCCTCCGGTAGCTTCCTCTTCCTGGGCAGCTCCGGCGTCGGCAAAACGGAGCTGGCCAAGACCCTGGCCTGGTTCCTCTTTGATGATGAGGATGCCCTGTTACGGATCGATATGAGCGAATACCGGGAGGGGCACACCACCAGCCGCCTCTTCGGGGCACCGCCGGGCTACGTCGGCTACGACCAGGGCGGCCAACTGACCGAGTCGGTGCGCCGCCGGCCCTACCAGGTGGTTCTCTTCGACGAAATCGAGAAGGCCCACCCCGATGTCTGGAACGCCCTCCTGCAAATTCTGGAGGATGGTCGCCTGACCGATGGCCACGGCCACAACGTCGATTTCACCAACACAGTCATCATCATGACCAGCAACCTGGGCACGGCCTTCGGTCCCAAAGGGGGCACCATCGGCTTCCGCCAACAGGGAGACCAGGGTACGTTTGATGATGGCCGGGTCAAGGGGGATATTCAGGATGCCCTGCGGAAACATTTCCGCCCGGAGTTTCTGAACCGGATCGACGAAATCATCATCTTCCACACCCTGACCAAAGAGCAGGTGCGGGCTATCATTGATATGCAGATGAAAGAAATATCGGGCCGCTTGAGCGACCACGGCATCACCATCGAGATGACCGACGCCGCCCGCGATTGGGTGGCCGAGCAGGGGTATGACCCGGCCTTCGGCGCTCGCCCGTTGCGGCGGACGCTGCAAAAACAGGTCGAATCGCCGCTGTCGGTCAAGCTGTTGAAAGGTGAATTTCAGGATGGCGACACCGTCGTGGTGGATTATAATGAAGATGAGGGCCTGGTTTTCATTCGTCAGGATGAGTTAGTAGTCAAGATGCCGTCGAGCAGTGTTGAGGTGGAAGAGTAAAAATAGCCGTATCTATTCAGCCGTTGCCCTAAAAACAGCGATGTCATAGCGGGGATTAGGAGATTTGGGGATTTTCTCTAAAAATTTATCCCCTAATCCCCAAATCCCCGCGAAAATGACCTTTGGGTAGGCCGCTGAACAGTTACAAATAGCCAAAAACCCCGGCTCAAAAGCCGGGGTTTTTGTTTTCAGTCACTCATCCTTCTTCTTCTTCAAACGAGCCAGACTGGCAGCCAGACCGGAGGCGTTGGGCTTGCGCCGCTCTTTGGCCCCCTTGCTTTTCTGGGGCGCTTTGGAAGCCACATATTTCGTCCCATCCGGCATAATGGCGTCTTCCAGATTTTTGATCTGCTCGAGCTGCTCCGGCGTAATCTGGGCCCCTTCCAGGTTGGCCTCGTTCAGGTTGGCCCTGGCCAGCGTCGTCTGCCGTAAATCAAGCCCCCGCAAATCGGCGCTCTGCAATTTAGCCCCGGTCAGGTTGGCCGCCTGGAGGTTAACCTCGGTCAGGATGGCCTTGGTCAGGTTGGCGTAGCTGAGGTCGGCACCTTCGAGAGTGGCCTTGCTTAAGGTGGCCCCGATCAACACCGCATCGGTTAAGG
>CAZWZZ010000420.1:0-5967 GCA_964638395.1 uncultured Caldilineaceae bacterium | reverse complement strand
AAAAAGCCGATACCTAACCCCAAGCGGGGCCGCGATACCGGCTTACTTTGCAAGCTGTCTGTTTCTTTTGAGTAACTTTTGTCAGTTTCAGTTAAGGAAACCTACGTTTTGCCTAGTCTGCCGTGTTGATAGCACAGAAATATTTTATTGGCGTAGATTTTAGCAAACTACTCAGGATTTGTCAACTATTAGTCGAGAAAAAATCAGGAAATTCGGGGGCTGCCCCAGGTCAAGTTTGGTCATGCTACCGTCGGATGGGGATAATCAACTCCTGACCGGTTCGCAGCCGGCCGGGGTCGGTCAGGCCGTTGCGGTTGATGATGGCTTCCATATCGAGACCGTACCGCCCGGCAATGCCCATCAGCGTGTCGCCGGATTGGACGATGTAGATGACCGGCGTGGGTGTCGGCGTCGGCGTCGGGGGGGGCGTGGCATCGGTCGGGCGCAGAACAGCCTGCTGGGTGAACTGGAAGTCGTCGATGAGTTGCTCGAAGGTGGGCAGCACAGCCTGCCAGCGGGCCGCCGGGGCAATCGTCACCAAAAAATAGCCGACCCGGTTGTTGCTGGTGGTGGCGATCAGGGCTCGCCCCTCGCCGCCCAGCCCCGGCGCGGCGAAATCGACCAGGGCCGTGTTCCAGGTCAGGCCGCTAATCCGAGCCGTGCCTTGCTCGACCGTCGTCGGCTCGAATTTGGCCACCAGATTTTGCAACAGTTCGACCGGCCCGGCCTCATCGTTGGCCGGAATACCGATCCACAAGGCGCTGTCCTCCGGTTCGAGCGGGTTGAGACCCTCGGCCGAGGGGGAGATGACCACATCCAGCGTGGACTCCCGTTTGTGCCAGCCGGCCGGGTATTGCAGGGTGAAACCCAGCCCCGGATTTCGCAGGGTGATGCGGGTGGTGGTGTCGGTATCGGCCAGGGGTTGGAAGTCGGGCGAGGGAGTGGGAGCCGCTGTCGGAGTCACATTCTCCAGGGTAATGACGCCGCTCCGGCGCAGCAGGTCGCTGGTCAACGGGGACTGGATGACCACCATCGTCAACCCGGTAAAGACGAAGATTATGATGAGCGCAATAAAAATGGTATTCGATCCGGTTTCGCGCATAAAATGCTCTGTCCTTTCATTATCAGCAGGTCTCCGCACCCTTCGATACGCTATCGCTACTCAGGATGTGGAGACCTGCTGATAATCTCGTCTGCTTAAAGACAATATATCATACATCGGCCCAAATTTATTGCCAATTTCAGCCGTTGTTAAGTAAATCGTTATATTTTAGGGGTAGACTGTTTAAGAATGAGAATTTTGCAGCGCCCAGCAGAGGAGAAATAATGAAAAAGATACATTCATCTGAAATTACGCCGGAACATATTTATTTATCACGGCGCAAATTTATGGTCGGCATTGGGGCCCTGGCCGCCAGTGCGGCGGTGTTGGCCGCCTGTGGTGCCGACCAACAGACGACCACCGCCCCCGCCGACAGCAGCGCGGGCGCGACTCCGGCGGACACAGAGGCCCCGGAAGCGGCTGAGGCCAATGGAGCCGCCGGGAACCAAACCAGCGAGATGACCGAGAGCGATGCGTCGCCCTTCACAAACGAACCCACGGTCAGCACGATGACTGACGAATTGGGGGATGATCTGAACTCGTTCGAGGCGATCACCAACTTCAACAACTTCTATGAATTTACGACCGATAAGGAAGAGGTGGCTCGCCTGGCCCAAGATTTCAAAACCGATCCCTGGACAGTTGAGGTTGGCGGTCTGGTCAACAACCCCAAAACTTACGGCGTCGAGGATATTTTGGCCGCCTTCGACCAGGAGGAGCGCATCTACCGCCTGCGCTGCGTCGAAGGCTGGTCGATGGTCATTCCCTGGCTCGGCTTCCCCATAGCCAAAATTTTAGAGGAGGTCGAACCGACGTCGGCGGCTAAGTATGTCCGCTTCGAGACGCTATACGATCCCGACCAATTTCCGGGACAGCGGGACGGCTGGTACGATTGGCCCTACGTCGAGGGGTTGCGGCTGGATGAGGCTATGAACGACCTGGCCATTTTAGCCACCGGCCTCTACGGCAAGGAATTGCCGCCTCAAAATGGGTCGCCCCTCCGCCTGGTCGTGCCCTGGAAATATGGCTTCAAGAGCATCAAGTCGATTGTCAAGATCGAGCTGGTCGAGGAGATGCCGGTCTCGCTGTGGATGGCCGCCGCGCCCAATGAGTATGGCTTTTACGCCAACGTCAACCCGAACGTGCCCCACCCCCGCTGGTCCCAGGCCACGGAGCGGCGCATCGGCGAATTTGGCCGCCGGGAGACGCTGATGTTCAACGGGTATGAGGAAGAAGTAGCTTCTCTATACGAAGATTTGGATTTGAAAGCGAACTACTAATGACGACCAAGACCCTACGCCGCAAACCAACCTGGCTCCAAAATTGGAGCTGGCTCCAGATTATCGTTCACGTCGGGGCGTTGCTGCCGCTGGCCAAGATGGGCTGGGATTTCTGGTTCAACCAACTGACTTTCAACCCCATCCAGGAATTGACCTTTCGGACAGGCTGGTATGCCCTGATTCTGCTGATTTTATCGCTGGCCTGCACCCCGCTCAACACGCTTTTTGGCTGGCGACAAGTTCTGCCGCTCCGCAAACCGCTGGGGCTATATGCCTTTCTGTACGCCCTACTTCACTTCTTGATTTTTATCGGTCTTGATTACGGCCTCGATCCCCAGTTGATCTGGGAAGCCACCTTTGAGAAACGGTATGCCCTGGTTGGTTTTTCGGCCTTTGTTATCCTATTAGCCCTGGCCATCACCTCGACCATCGGCTGGCAGCGCCGCTTGAAGAAAAATTGGAAGCGGCTGCACCGGCTGGTCTACCTGGCCGCCCTGCTGGCCATCGTCCATTTCATCTGGCTGGTCAAGGCCGACATCCGCGAGCCGTTGAGCTATGGGGCGGTGGTTCTGCTGCTGCTGTCGCTGCGGCTGCCCTGGGTGCGGAAGCAGACGACCCGCCTGCGGAACCGCTTCAAATCATCGGACAAGAAGTCTGGCTCCTCGGCGGGTCGCCGGAAGAAACAGCCGGTTTGAAAACGTAACTTGCGTTAGAAGCTGTTTTAAAAGTGGAAGTTTACAGAGTTGTCCACAGATTTACACTGATGTTCACAGATTTTTATCAAAAATTTGATACTATCAGTGACAATCTGTGTCTATCTGTGGACTCTGGAAGGCTTTTAAAACAGTCTCTCAGGCCAACGCCCGCGTCTGGGCATCCACCACGGCGATGGCGGCCAGATTGACGATGTCCCGCACGTCGTCGCTGGGCAGGAGGATGTGAACCGATTTGGCCATACCCATCAAGACCGGGCCGATAGCTTCGGCCCGTCCGAGACGCTGCATCAACTGATAGGAGGTGTTGGCCGAGTTGAGATCGGGGAAGATGAGGATGTTGGGGTCGTGGACGTCACTGTAGGGGTAGAGGCGGTCGATGATGTCCGGGCCGAGGGCGGTATCGACCTGCATCTCGCCATCGACGGGCAGGTAGGGCCGGCGCTGTTTGAGGATTTCAACGGCTTTGGCTACGGTTTCGGGGCTGGTGTGGCGGACGCTGCCGAAGTTGGAGAAGGAGAGCATGGCCACCTTTGGCTCGATGTCAAAACTGGTGGCTACCTCCGCCGACATTTCGGCGATGTGGGCCAAATCTTCGGCCGATGGGGCGATATTGACCGCGCAATCGGCAAAGAAGAAGACCCGGTCTCGAATGATGATGATGTACAGCCCCGCTGCCCGGCGCACTTCGGGCCGGGTGCCGATGACCTGGAAGGCGGGCCGGAGGGCCTCGACGTAGTTGGTCGTCAGGCCGGAGATGAAGGCGTCGGCTTCGCCGCTCTGGACCATCAGCAGGCCGTAGTAGTTGGCCCGTTCGGTCAGTTCCCGTGCTTCGGGCGGGGTCAAGCCCTGGCGCATCCGCCGCTTGAAAAGGATTTTGGCGTAAGTCTCTGACCGCTTCGAGTCGCGGGGGTTGATGACGTAAGGCTCATAATCAAGCCCCAAATCGTCGATTCGCTGCTCGATAATCTCTTTGCGCCCCAACAAAATCGGCTCGCCGATGCCCTGGGCCTGAATCTCGGCGGCTGCCCGGATGATCTTATCCTCCTCCCCCTCGGCCAGAACGATGCGCCGGGGAAAGCTGCGGGCTTTGTTGAAAATTGTCCGCATCAAGGCCCAATCCTTACCGAGACGGCTCTCCAGCTCCTCCCGATATTTGGTCATATTAATCGATTTGCGGGCCACGCCCTCGTAAATCGCGGCCTGGGCCACCGCCGGAGCTACCCACAACAGAGCGCGGGGGTCAACCGGTTTGGGCAGGATGTAATCGGGGCCAAACTTGATACTATCGGCTCCGTAAGCCTCCAACACCGAGTCGGGCACATCCTCGTGGGCCAGGTCGGCCAAGGCTCGGGCCGCCGCCAACTTCATGCCGTCGGTGATTTGCTTCGACTCGACATCCAGCGCGCCCCGGAAGATGAAGGGAAAGCTCAGGACGTTGTTGACCTGGTTGGGATAATCGCTGCGCCCGGTGGCCACAATGGCATCGGGCCGGGCCATTTTCGCCTCATCATAGGAGATTTCCGGCGTCGGATTGGCCATGGCAAAGATGATGGGCCGGTCGGCCATGCTGCGGACCATATCCGGGGTGACGATGTTGGGCGCGGACAGGCCAAAAAAGGCATCGGCCCCTTCGATGGCCTCAGCGATGGTTCGGGCCGAGGTTTCCTGGGCAAACTTTTCTTTGTAGGGGTCCATCTCCTCAGTGCGCCCTTTGTAAACCACCCCCTCGATGTCACACATAGTGATATTGCGGCGAGGCACACCGGCCTTAACTAATAATTCAGCGCAACCGATACCGGCCGCGCCGGCCCCGGCAAAAACCACCTTCATTTTGGCAATGTCCCGCCCGGTCAATTCGATGGCGTTGAAAAGCCCGGCCACGGCGATGATGGCCGTGCCGTGCTGGTCGTCGTGCAACACGGGAATATCCAACATCTCTTTTAGCTTCTCCTCGATGTAGAAACATTCCGGCGCTTTAATATCTTCCAGATTGATACCCCCGAAGGTGGGGGCCATCGCCCGCACTACGTTGACTACTTCATCAGGATCGCTGGCGTCGATTTCAATGTCGAAGACGTCGATGTCGGCAAAGCGTTTGAACAGCAGGCCCTTGCCCTCCATGACCGGCTTGCTGGCTAATGGCCCCCGACTGCCCAATCCCAAAATCGCGGTACCGTTGCTGATGACGGCCACCAGGTTGGCCTTGGCCGTGTATTCATACGCCAGGTGCGGCTCTTTGGCAATCTCCAACACCGGCACGGCCACCCCCGGCGTATAGGCCAGGCTGAGGTCATACTGCGTCAGACTGGGCTTGGTCGGTACAACTTCAATCTTCCCTTTGCGCCCTTCCGAATGATAGCGCAGGGCGGCTTCGTTGGTCACATTCATTTGTTTCTCCACTCCTCTCATCTCCAAAACAGCGATCCAAGACAATCCAGATGGTTTTGGACAAAATAATATAGGTGAAATGCCTTTCCCAGAGAGGAAACATAGCCTATCCCCCCCACTCTTAATAAAAGAGCATTTTGCCTAAAAATGCAAGTGATGAACCTCCTCATTATTGATGACAAATGTCACCTATCCATTGTTTGTTCATTCCCAAAGGTGAGCGAGGTGATTGTTGACGATGTCCCAAACTTTAATTATACTGAGGTGGTTCGGTAAGTATTAAGTGTAATTCTGAGCAACGTTGGAGGGTAGAACCCCGAAAGGGGATTTTGTCAACGGCGATTCGGAGGGATTCCGGACTTTATCCAGAATATGAGCTTGAAAGACCGAAACATCTCATAACGAGCCAAGAACTAATTAAAAAAACTATCAGGAGGTGTCTATGAAAGGCGACGTTATTATCATTGAAGAACATCATCGC
>CAZWZZ010000419.1:0-5968 GCA_964638395.1 uncultured Caldilineaceae bacterium | reverse complement strand
CAACCAACTGCTCGTGGCCCGACGGGGCGCATAAGAGGCTCGCTTCAATTCGACGCATGAATCAACAACTTTTTGCCTTGCGAAACATCGCTGACAAAGCGGTGAAAATAGTCCAAAGCCCGGCGACGTTCCGATTCTATTGGCAAACTTACGTCCTGAGCAAGCTGGACAAGGCCCAAGTCGATCACTATTTCGTGTCATACCCCAAATGTGGGCGGACCTGGCTCCGTTTCATGCTGCAACGTTACCTGGCTTTGATTGAAGCGCCTCCTTCTCTGTTTCGAGATAAATCTTTGCTGAGGCTACCGGATAACCGTATTCTTAAATTCGAACATGACCAGGGGACCTGGATTCCGGCCCCGCCAAAAATTGAGCAACTCGCTTTCAACGCTACCAAATATAGCGGTGCGAAAATTATCTTTATGGTCCGCGATCCCCGCGATGTCCTTGTTTCGAGCTGGTACCATCTCAAATATCGGGAGAACATCTATCCGGGCAGCTTGTCAGAGTTCATTCGTGACGATCTGGTGGGCATCAACAAAATCGTCGCCTTTATGAACCTGTGGCTTGACCATCGTCATTTTCCGCAGAAATTCCTGTTGCTCTCTTACGAACAGATGCACGCTGATCCGTTGACCCATTTCCGCCACCTGCTCGATTTTATAGAGGTGTCGATGCAGGAGGAGGCGCTGCAAAAGGCGGTCACTCAGAGCGCCTTCGATAAAATGAAGCGAGCCGAAGGGACGGAGGAGCGGGAGCCGTGGCTCAAGCCGGGGGCCAAAGGCGTAGACAAAGCGATGAAGGTTCGCAAGGGGAAAGTTGGCGGTTTTCGGGAGGAATTGTCCACCGCCGATGTTGAGTTTGTGAATGATGTTATTCGGACACAACTATCCCCCCAATTAGCCTCGTATCAACCCCGCAAAACAAAATCACCAGCGTTGAGTTCTTAAGCATGCTGCTTCTGTTTTTGCTTGATCTCCTGATTCTGTTTACCCTGGCCTATCTGCTCATAACTCTGTGTCGTCTGCCGACCATTGCCGCCGCTGCCACTGGCTTGTTGATCGCGCTCTATGGCAGCATCGTCTTGGCGGGACTAATTGTAGCCGAGTTAGGATTTCTCAATAACCCTTATGCTCATCTGGTGGCCCATACTTTCCTGCTGACCCTAACCTTCTGGGTATGGAACCGCGCTCAACGCCCCAAGATTGATCTGGACCGCCCTATAAATTTTTTGAAACCGCAAAATCTGGCGAGGACGATACGCAATTATCCAGAATTAGCTGTTTTGACGACGGGCGTCTCAGGACTTTATTTGATCGGCCTCTATCTCATCTTAACCCTACCCTACAGCAGTCACGACAGCATGGCCTACCATCTCTCTCGCGTTGGTTATTGGCTGCAAAACAACGCTCTGCGCCCTTACCCCACTTATGAAATCTTGCAAGCCAGTTTTCCGGTCAACTCCTCGCTGACGATGTTGTGGCTGGTCCTTTTCTGGGGCACGGATCAATTAGCCGGCCTCCTTCAATGGACGGCCGTTTTGGGCAGCACGGCCGGTATTTATGGTTTGGCCCGTCTCATCGGTGGCTCACGGCCCCAATCTTTCTTTGCCGCCCTCCTCTGGCCGACATTCCCCGTGGTGATTTTGCAATCAACAACGACTCTCAACGATATGACGACGGCTTTCTTGGCCGTTGGTACCACCTATCTTTTCTTTTTGGGCCTCCAGGAAAACAATCGAGGCTCGTTACTACTATCGGGCGCGGCCCTGGGCTTGGCCTTCGGTACAAAGGGCACGACTTTTATGTTTTTGCCCGCTCTGGGAGGCGTGGCCCTCTTTTTCTTTATCAAATATCGACTGAAATATTTGTCTCGGCTCGCTATCTGGGCGCTGGGCTGTGCCGTTGGCATTTTGCTGTTTGGCGCTTATATTTACATCCTCAATTTTATAACCTACACAAACCCGCTGGGGCCTCACGCATCGGGCGGCACGGCCACAGTGGCCGAACCAACCGTGGAAACCGTTGTGACCAATGCCGCTCGTTATCTGTACCAACTAGCCGATCCAACGGGGCTGCCCCTTTCGGTGGAAGCCGCTATCCAACCCCCGCTGGCTCAGGCGGGGCGTCAAATTTTCGCTCTGCTGGGCCTCAACGAGAATCTTCCCGAAGCTACCAAAACGCCGCCGGCCGCATTCACGTTCGATGGGACCCCCGTGCCGGTTCCGGGAGCAACCGAGTTTGGGCCGCCTCGCCGCCGCACCCACGAGGTGATGGCCTGGTTTGGGCCGTTAGGCTTTTTGCTCATTTTGCCAACAGTCATCTATCATCTGCTCATAGCGCCGCTCAAAGGGCAAACCAATCGCTGGCTGTTGGCGCTGATGGCCGTTGCCTACTTTTTAACATTAACTTACCTGATGAAATGGACGCCCTACCGGGGCCGTTTTATGGGGATGGCGGTAGTCGTCGCTACACCACTGCTGCTCGTTTTTTTCAGACCGGGTTGGTTCGGCCTGATTCTCCGCTGGACGATAGTCTCGCTGGCCCTTGTGGTTGGTTTTTGGAGCGTAACCCACAATCTGGCCAAGCCTCTTTTGGGACCAACCACCATTTGGGAAGTAGATCCGGTCAGGCAGCAGACTTTTTATGGTGGACAGTTTGATTTTGTGCAGGCTATACACCGATATCTGCCGCCAGATTCGACGGTTGGTCTGGTCGGATACCACATGTGGGATTACCCGCTTTTTGGCCCGACTTTCAGCCGCACCGTTATTCCTATCTATCCCTATCCGCAGACTTTGGAGAAGCAAGAACTAGACACGGCCAACATCGACTATCTAGTTGTCAGTCAAAAATTAGGGCATCAGGCTCCCCAATTGCCCGATGATTATCTTCCACTCATCGCAGGAAATAGTTGGCAGATTTTTTTGCCAGAGCAGAATTTTCCCGCTTGGTTCGAGTGGGCCGTGACGACGCCATCTGATCCTAACGAATTGGCTTCATCCTCTCTGATGACTGTAGCCCCGCCCTTAGCCCCAACGGTTGAGGCGAAAATTCAAACATCAGCGAACCGGCTCAAGTCCCTCAATGGACAACCTCTGCTCTCGATTGGGCCGGGAGCGCAGCAAGGTTTGGAGGGCACCATCCACACCGACCGGGAACGCCTGGCCCGTCTGGAGTTCGATGCGCTACCCGGCCCCACGCAACTCAATAGTCCAGTCACCATTCAACTAACCTTGACTCACGAAAATGGAACGATCACCGAAACTCATCAATTTGTCCAATCAGTTCCCATCAGCTTCGATGTATCTCTAGCGGCAGGTCAAAACGAATTTAGCTTTATCACGCTTGAGAACGGGACGAATAATCAAAAGTTAGTCGATACTCCTACCCTCATTGTTTTGCGTAATCTAAAATTGTCCTCTATCATCGACAAAAGTCAGGCCAGTATTGGCCCGTCCCAAGCCCCTCTGGCCACGGTTTCCCCAGCCCTAAATGGTCTCGTCGGCATTGATTCAAACGCCAGAATTCCCTGGCCGATTGAGATCGACCAACAGGACAGCTTTCTATGGTTGGGGCCGGGAGAAGCCGGTGGGCTAGCCGGTATATTCTGGTCGGATGCGTCTCGATCCGTCACACTGGTCTTTGATGTAGCTCCGGGGCCGGGTCGTGAAGATCGACAGCGGACGGTGCAGTTGGCGAGTCGTCATAACGATCAGGTTGATATACAGACAGCCACCTTTTCCGAGGCGATTGAACTCTCTTTCTCGGTGATCCTCAAGACTGGACGTAACGATTTTCAATTTATTGTTCTGGATGAGGCAACCATCCACCGCCAGCCTGATGGTGACACTCGTCCTTTGTTGGTCCGTCTTAACCAGGTTGTTATTCAACCTCAGCAAAATTCACCCTAAAGCCAGTTAGTATACTTATGTCCCTAAAACTCTCCATCATCACCCCCTCCTACAACCAAGCCCGCTACATCGAAGAAACCATCCAGAGCGTTCACGCTCAGGGCTATCCGCACCTCGAGCATCTCGTCATTGATGGGGGATCGACGGATGGCACTTTGGATATATTGAAGCAATACGAACACACCCTGCGCTGGGTGTCGGAGTCGGATGAGGGTCAGGCTGATGCGATTAACAAGGGCTTCAAACAGGCGACGGGCGACATCGTGACCTGGCTCAATTCGGATGATGTTTATTTGCCCCAGGCGCTTCATCGCGTGGGCGATTTTTTTAGCCAACACCCGGCGGTTGATGTCATCTATGGCGATTACCACTTGATCGACCAAAATGGTGAGGTGCTGCTGCGTAAAAAAGAAATCCCCTTCGATCACGATATTCTGCTCTACGGTCTCGACTACATCAGCCAGCCGACGACCTTTTTTAGGCGAAGCGTTTTTGATAAAGTCGGCTATCTGGATGACAGCCTGCATTATGGCCTCGATTGGGAATATTGGCTGCGGATGGCCGCGGCGGGTCTCAAATTCGCCCACATCCCCCACGATTTGGCCGCGACCCGCTGGCATATGGAGGCGAAAACGCTCGAAGCCCCTCCGGAGATGTACGCCGAGCATCAGGCCATTCGGGAGCGGTACTGGAACAAACATCGCTTTCAAGCCCCCGGCTGGCAGCGTGGCTATGCGGCCTGGCTCAATAAGTGGTACCGCTTCAAGCGGCAATGGTTGAAAATTTGGCGGCGGCGGACGATTGATTTTCCCCCCGGCGATTGGGTTCTCAGGGCGCATGGCCGATAGACTGCTCTACACCACCACCAGTTACCTCCCCGCCATCGGTGGGGCGCAACTTCACACCCACAATCTGGCCAAACACCTCGCACACCGTTATGCGATCCAAGTCATCACCCACTGGAGCGAACATCGCACCGATTGGCTCTTAGGCACAACGTTGCGAGCGCCCCAGGCCAAATCTTACACTTTTGAAGAAATTCCGGTCGAGCAGATTACCCTGACCACGGCTGAACGAGGTCGCTTACTGCCTTTTGTGCTGAGTTACTACGCCCTGAAGCCTGTGGCCATCCGTCACATTGCCGCGACTCTGCTCCCCAAGATTGAACCCGTCGCCCGTGATTGCCACCTGATCCAAAACAGTCGCATTGGCCGCGAACCCCTCAGTTTTGCCTCATTCCAAATCGCCCGTAAACTGGACATTCCCTTCTTTTTTATTCCGTATCATCATCCCCGCTGGATAGGTTGGAATTATCGAGAGTATCTACAACTTTATCGGCAAGCCGATGGCCTCATCGCCCTGACTCGGGCTGAAAAGCAGACGCTCATCGAGTTGGGCGTCGCCGCACAAAAAATTTTCGTTATCGGCAATGGCCCAAATCTAGCGCCCGATCCCGACCCAACCCGATTTCGCCAAGAATTATCGCTGCCGGCGGATGTGCCGCTGGTGCTGTTTCTCGGTCAGAAATACCGCTACAAAGGCATCGCACCCTTAGTCGCTGCCGCCCAGATTGTCTGGCAGAGCCAGCCAGAAACCCACTTCGTTTTTATCGGGCCACGCACCCCGTTTTCCCAAAAGTTCTTTGCCCAACAGCCGTCCGACTCGCGGCTTATCGAGTTGGGGACAGTTAACCTCCGACAAAAAACCAATGCCCTGGCCGCCTGTACGTTGCTCTGTTTGCCCTCCACGCAGGAGAGCTTCGGCGGTGTTTTCACCGAAGCCTGGTCCTTTGAGAAGCCGGTCATCGGGGCGGATATCCCGGCCATCGGTGAGGTGATCGACGATGGGATCAACGGTTATCTGGTTGCACCGATGGCTAACGACATCGCCGAGAAAATCAATTATTTACTGGAGAATCCGGCGCTCGCCGCGAAATTCGGCCAGGCCGGGTCTGAAAAGGTGGCCCGGCAGTATAGCTGGGAACGGTTGGCGCAAAAAACCGATCACGCCTATACTACGGTTTTGCAAGGAACAAAATAGAGCATCTAAGGAAGT
>CAZWZZ010000418.1:0-5975 GCA_964638395.1 uncultured Caldilineaceae bacterium | reverse complement strand
CTTCATAACAGCCAAACAGGGCCGCCTCAACCAACGTCGTGCCAACACCGGCGAACGGGTCTAAGACTGTGGCCTGATCGGCAGCATACCTCTTCAATACATCCCTGACAAAATCGCTGGAAAAACCGGCGATCCACGGCACCCAGCGATGGATGGGTAACGTTTTATTCCCGGCGAAGGCAGGGTCATTAAAAGAGGCGCTACCATTCGTCTGATCTAAGGGGAGGTCTAACGCCGGCACGGCAGTTGTTTGGTGACGGTCGGTGGTTGGTCAAGGTGATCTTTCATCAGGCTTAAGCATCTCTCGATTTATTCGGGTCAATGACTCTCCCTAACTCATACGTGGGCCGCACCTCTTTTAGCAGGGCCATCATCGTGTGGCGTTCTTTCTCATCTTTGAGAAGTCGGGTAAAATCATCGAAGCTCAGAATAACCGCCTGAGGCTGGCCCCGACGCTCCACAATGTAGCGGGTTTGATGTTGGGTGACATCATTCATCACCTGCCCAAATTTGTTCTGCGCTTCGGTTGAACTGATACGTTTTGTTGTCGCCATTGTTATCACCAAAATAGCTAAATTAGCTAATTGAGTCAAATTCTATACCAGAACAACTGTTTTGTCAAAGATGGATTCTGATGAGGGTAAATCAAATGACTATCCAATACGTAAACCGCAAAGGAAAAACCTACTATCTCCATCAGGGGACGACCAAAAAGGGGAACCCCAAATATTACTTTTCGATGAAAAGTGAGGGCAACCTGGTCGATGAAATCCCGGAGGGGTACGAAATCTACGAGAACCCGAACGCGCAGGTGTTTCTGCGCCGGGTGCGGCCCAAAATCATCACCGATGAAGAGGTGGCTATTGTTGAGGAGGGGATGCGCCAATTCTCCTCAGTCAAGTATTTCCAGGTCGATGTCAAGAAAAATGTAATCATCATCTACACCGCCAGTCAGAACGTGGAGGGGCTAACGGAGGTGTTTGGCGGATTTTTCGCCGGAGCCAGTTCGAAGATAAAAGATGCCCTGACCCAATCGATCACCTATTCGCCGATGCTCCAATTTGAGCTGGTTGACCAGGAAAAACGGCATTTTATCACCCAACGTTATTGCTTTTTGGGGTCGATTGATGATTGGATCCAGATCGGCGGCGTCGATTCCCTGCCCAATTTGGTGAAACAGTTCGTCAAGCATCTGGGCGAAGATTCCTATTATGAACTGCATTAGCCCAATCTCTCCCCGACGCTCCAATATTCAGTAGACCGCCACATCCCCTTCGACACTTCCTCTGGTCGCAGGACACGGCTTCGATACAACCTCGTTTCTGGTAAGATGGATTTGCTCAGGATGCGATTGCGGTCTACTGATATTGTTAAAATCTCAATCCTCTAGTACAATGCCCCCTCGTCTGATATTTAACTGATATATTAGCGAGAAAATTTTCACACCCCACAATCAAATCACTGAGGAGATATACTCATGAGTACATTGCCAAAGAAAGCCAATGTCGTGATTATCGGAGCCGGGATCGTCGGCAACAGCCTGGTTTACCATCTGGCCGAGTTGGGCTGGAGCGGGATGGTCCTCATCGACAAAGGGCCGCTGCCCAACCCCGGCGGCTCGACCGGGCACGCCTCCAACTTTATTTTCCCCGTTGACCATTCCAAAGAAATGACCAAGCTGACCCAGGACAGCATCGAGACCTATGATAAATTGGGGACCTTTACCCAGAGCGGCGGCATCGAGCTGGCCCGCACCGAAGCGCGGATGCAGGAGTTGACCCGCCGGGTAACATCGGCCAAAGCCTGGGGCGAGCATGGAGAGATCATCACCCCGGAGCGGATCAAAGAGATGGCTCCCTTTGTCAACACCGATTTGATCCTCGGCGGCTTTTACAGCCAGGGAGCCGGTGTGGTCGATCCGTTGCGGGCGGGGACGCTGATGCGGGAGTATGCGCTGGAGCGAAACGCCCTCACCGTTCACGCCAATGTCGAGACGACCGGCATCGACGTACAGCGGGGCCGGGTGCAGGGTGTGCAGACCGACCAGGGCTACATCGAGGCCGACCACGTCTTGATTGCTTGCGGCGTCTGGAGTCCCCGCATCGCCCGTATGGCCGGGGTCCATATTCCGCTGCTGCCGATGGTTCACCAATTTATGACCGTCGGCCCCATCTCTATTTTCGAGGAGACGACCGGCGAGATCAACTTCCCCCTCATCCGGGATGTGGACCGCAATATGTACCAGCGCCAAAACGGGAGTGATCTGGAGATTGGCTCCTACATCCATCGCCCCATCTGGCACGAGCCGGACGACATCCCTTCTAATGAAGAGGCCACCCTGACCCCGACCGAACTGCCCTTTACGGCGGATGATTTCGACGAGAGTATGGAGTTCGCTCTGGAGCTGATGCCGGATATTCTCGACCGGCAGGATGTCGGCATCCGTCACGCCATCAACGGCCTGATGTCGCTGACGCCCGACGGCATGCCCATCATCGGCGAGACGCCCGGTGTCAAGAATTTGTGGTCGGTGGCGGCCATCTGGATCAAGGAGGGGCCGGGCTTTGGCCGGGTGGTGGCCGAGTGGATGACCCACGGCCTCCCCGAAATTTGTGACGTGACCGCCTCCGATATTGCCCGCTTCTACGACCATTCCCGGACTACGTTCCACGTCCGCGCCCGCACCGGCGAGGCGTTCAACAAAATGTACGGCATCATCCACCCGGCGGAGCAGTATGAAACCTCCCGCAACGTCCGCACCAGCCCCTTCTACCCCCGCCAGCAGGAGCTCGGCGCGGTCTTCTTCGAGTCGGCCGGCTGGGAGCGTCCGCAATGGTACGAATCGAACAAAAAGCTGCTGGATGAGTATGGCGAGCGGGTTATGCCCCGTCCCGCCGAGTGGGACTCCCGCTGGTGGTCGCCCATCATCAACGCCGAGCATCTGGCCCTGCGGGAGCGGGTCGGCCTGGTCGATCTGACCGCCTTTACTATTTTTGATGTGACCGGCCCCGGCGTCCTGGATTACATCCAGAAAATGGCCGTCAACCAGATGGATGTGGCCGTGGGGCGGGCCGTCTACACGCCCCTGCTGACCCCGCACGGCGGCTTCAAGGCCGACCTGACCATCCTACGCCTGGGCGAGGAGCATTTCCGCATCGTCACCGGCGGCTCCTACGGCAATGTCGATAAAAAATGGTTCAAAGATCACCTGCCGGAAGATGGCTCGGTCCAGTTCCAGGCGTTGACTTCGGCCCTGTGTACGGTCGGGCTGTGGGGGCCGAAGGCCCGCGAGGTGTTGCAAGCGGTCACGGCGGATGATGTCTCCGACGCCGCCTTCCCCTTCGCCACGGTCAAAACCCTGATCCTGGATAATCTTGAGGTTTTGGCCTTCCGCATCTCCTACGTCGGCGAGCTGGGCTGGGAAATCTACACGACAATGGAGCAAGGGCTGGCTCTGTGGGATAAGCTATGGGCCGCCGGACAGAATCACGGTATCCTCCCCGTCGGTATCGGCGTCTACGGCACGACGGCCCGCCTGGAAAAGGGGTATCGAGCCTTTGGGATGGAGCTGGAGGCGGAGTATGATCCGGTTGAGGCCGGGTTAGCTCGACGCAAGGTCAAAAAAGCCGACTTCATCGGCAAGGCGGCCTATCTCAGCGCACGCGAGGGCGACCCCGCCGCCACGCTTTGCACCCTGACCGTCGATGATCCGACCGCGGCCACCGGCAAACCCCGTTACATGCTGGGCAGCGAGCCGGTGCTGACCCCCGACGGCCAACCAATCATCGACGCCAAAGGTCGCCGCTCCTACGTCACCAGCGCCGGCTCCGGCCCTTCCGTCGGCAAACATCTCCTGTTGAGCTACCTGCCGCCGGACTATGCCAAAGAAGGCACGAAACTGATGGTCGAATATCTGGGCGGCCACTACCCGGTCACCGTCGCCGTGGCCGGTAGTCGGCCCCTGTTTGACCCGGATAATGAACGGATGAAAGGATAAATATGGAGATTGGGAGATTGGAGATCAGGAGATTGAGCGCTTACGGTCAACAATCTCCCAATCTCCCAATCTCTAAACTCCAAAATTAGGTGATATGATGAACGTACTTGCTTGCATCAAACGAGTGCCCGCTACGGGGGCGAAAATTACGCTGACCGCCGATGAACAGGCCATCGACACCCGCCATTTGGGGTTTGCGGTTAGCCCCCACGAAGAGTGCGCGGTGGAAGAGGCCGTGCAGATTGTGGAAAAGCACGGCGGCGAGGCCACGGTTTTGACCCTCGGCCCGGCAGAGTCTACGGAGCAGTTGCGGTATGCTCTGGCGCAGGGCATCAACAAGGCGGTGCTGCTGGAAACGGACGGCAGTGATTGGGACCCGATGGCCACGGCTCAGGCTATCGTCGAGGCGGTTCGCGCTCAAGAGGCAGCCGGAACTAACTTCGATGTGTTACTTTTCGGCAACGAGTCCGCCGACTCCGGGGGCTATCAGGTCGGGATTCGGGTGGCCCACGCTCTCGACCTGCCCTGCGTGACCGGCATCAAATCGCTGGAGATCAACAACGGCACGGCCACGGCCAAACGGGAGGCCGGAGGCGGCTGGGAAATTTACGAGGTGGCCCTGCCCGCCCTCTTTACGGTTAAGGAGGGCATCAATCTGCCCCGCTACCCCTCGCTGCCGGGCCGGATGAAGGCCAAGCGGGCCAAGATCGACCAGAGCCAGCCGCAGCCTCAAGCGGGCGGGCCGGAGAAAAGCCGGCTCAAGGTTCCCACGGAGCAGCACAAAGGGGCGGAGATTTTGGGCCACGGCCCGGAGGCCGCGCCGCAGATAGCCGAAATTTTGAAGAAAGTGGGGGTGATTTAGCGATGTTGTTAGGATTGATCGATCATGACCGGGGCAAATTGAACAAAGCCTCGTTGGAAATGTTGACCCTGGCCCGGGGGCTGGTCGCCGCGACGGAGCAGCCGGTGGAAGCTATCCTGATTGGGGAAGGCGGCGCTGCGTTGACCGCCGAGGTACAGGCGTATGGCGTCTCGACGGCGCACGTCGTGGAGCATGAGCGGCTGGCTGATTACGCCCCCGAAGCGTGGGCGCAGAGCATCGTTCATCTCATCGAAACCCTACAACCGGAGGCCGTGCTGGCCCCCGGCAGCGAGCGGGGCAACGAAGTGCTGGCCCACGTCGCCGCCCGGAGCGCCGCGCCGCTGGCCTCTAACTGCACGGCGGTTCAGCCCGGCGAGACTTACGAGATTACGCGGGTGCGTTGGGGCGGCAGCCTGCTAGAGGAGGCCCACCTGAGCGGCTCGCCCAAGCTGCTGACCGTAGCCCCCCACGTCATCGCCGCCGAGGCAGCGCCCGCCGCCGAGTTGACCATCAACAGCGTCAGCCCGCCGTTGAGCGACAAAGATTTTCGGGTGCGGATTACCGGTCGGGTCGAGGCGGACAGGGATAAGGTGTCGCTGACGGATGCCCGTGTGGTGGTCAGCGGGGGCCGGGGCGTCGGCAGTAGCGCCGGTTTTGAGAGCCTGGAGGAGTTGGCGGCCCTGGTCAACGGGGCGGTCGGCTGCTCGCGGGCGGTGACCAACGAGGGCTGGCGGCCTCACGCCGATCAGGTCGGCCAGACCGGGGCGCGAGTGGCCCCCGATGTCTACATCGCCTGCGGCATCAGCGGGGCCATTCAGCATTGGGTCGGCTGCAAAGGGGCCAAAAATGTGATTGTTATCAACACCGACCCCGAAGCGCCGATCCTGGCCAAGGCCCACTACGCCGTCATCGGCGACCTGCACCAGGTCGTTCCGGCGCTGAGTGAGGCAATTAGGCAGTTGAAATAGTTTTGTAATCAAGACCTGATTGAAAAGCGGTTGATGTCGAGTAAAACGGCTGCCGGTCTTTCCGCCATATCTAGCCTTAGCTGGTATTTTTTCGTGTTACGTTGACATAAGTAACAGGCTTGTGGTATACTTGGTCAGATAACCCCTT
>CAZWZZ010000417.1:0-5975 GCA_964638395.1 uncultured Caldilineaceae bacterium | reverse complement strand
GCTTTGTTGCTCCCCCCTTTGGGGGGCTGGGGGGGCTTATTTGAACAGTATTGGGATTAGGGGATAAATTCTTAGTTAAAATCCCCAAATCTCCTAATCCCCGCTATGAAATCGCTGTTTTTAGGAAAACGGCTGAATAGATACCCAGAATTTATAATTGCTCTTTTCCGGGTTACCATACCTGGGGTTAGGTGCCTACACACAGTCAGGTAAAAAACTGATAGCCCGCTTTGCAGTAAAGGGCGGTAACTTGTCATCCAACTGGGCAGTGTTCTCCCGACGCTAAATTCGACGTTGACAGTCCCCCCTTTTTTTGTTACACTCTTAAGACCCTTAAATCTGCCGAAAGGAGTAGCGCTGTGCCACAATATATCCATTATCCAACCCCTATGCAGCCAACTGCACCCCAACAAGGGAGGGCCGCGCCTCGGTAGATTGATTTGTCGGTCGACTCGTGTCGATAAACCGTGGGTGTCCCTTTTGTGACCCCACGGTTTTTTGTTTTGCTCGAAAGGAGATGATTATGCTCAAACGTCTGCAAAGTTACCGCCGGTTGCTGGGCTACCTGCGCCCCTACTGGCGACAGGTGACGCTGGCCTACACCGCCATGACCCTGGTCACGCTGCTCAATCTGTTCATCCCCCAGGTCATCAAACGGGCCATCGACCAGGGCTTGGCGGCGGGGCAGGCGACGGCGCTCTTCTGGGCGGGCGGGGTGATTTTGGGACTGGCCTTGCTGCAAGGTGTGGTCGGCTTTACCCAGCGCTATTTCGGCGACTGGCTCTCCCACCGGACCGCCTATGATTTACGCAACCACTTCTACACCAGCGTCCAAAATCTGCCCTTCGTCTTCCACGACCAGGCCCAAACCGGCGACCTGATGAGCCGGGCCACCGGCGACATCGCCGAGACGGAGCGTTTCATCGGTATCGGCCTGATGGATCTGCTGGGGACGGTCATCCTCATCGTTGGCGTGGTCGGGGCCATGTTGTGGGAGGATAGCCGGACGGCGGCGGTGACGCTCATCCCGATGGGGGTGCTGGTTTTGGCTGCCGTTCGCTTCGGCAGCATCGTCCGGCCTCGCTTCAAGGCGATCCAGGAGCAAATGGGCATCCTGGCCACAAAGATGCAGGAGAGCCTGACCGGGATGCAGGTGGTCAAAGCCTTTGCCCGCCAGCCCTACGAGTTGCAGAAGTTCGACCGGGAGAATGAAAGCTGGTTCCAAAAACGGTACGGCGTCATCAAAGTGTGGGCCAACAATTGGCCCTTCTTCACCTTTACTCTGGCCACCAGCATCTTTCTGCTGCTGTGGGTGGGCGGGCCGCGTGCCCTGGCCGGGGAGATCACTATTGGCTCCCTGTTTGCCCTGATCTCCTACATTTTAATGCTCAACGGCCCGGTGCAACGGCTCGGTTTTCTGGTCAACCTGGCCGCCACCGCCGAGGCCAGCGCCGGCCGCGTGTTCGAGATCATCGACACGCCCAACGAGATCGAAGAGCAGACCGGGGCCATTACCCTCGACAAGGCCCAGGGGCGGGTACGGTTTGAGGGGGTTAGCTTCGCCTATCGCAAGGGGCGGGCCATTCTACACGACATCGACTTCACCGCCGAACCGGGCCAAACCATCGCCCTCATCGGCCCGACCGGGGCCGGCAAATCGACCGTTATCAACCTCATCCCCCGCTTCTACGATCCGACCGCCGGGCGCATCCTGATCGACGGCCACGACGCCCGCCAGCTCACCCTGGCCACTCTCCGGCAACACATCGGCATCGTCTTGCAGGACCCATTCCTGTTCAGCGCCACCATCGCCGAGAACATCGCCTATGGTCGGCCAGAAGCCCCGCTCGCCGACATCGAAGCGGCGGCGAAGGTGGCCCGTGCCCACGGCTTCATCACCGGCTTCCCCGACGGCTATCAGACCCGCGTCGGGGAGCGAGGCGTGACCCTCAGCGGCGGCCAAAAGCAGCGGGTGGCTATCGCCCGCGCCCTGCTCTACGATCCGCGCATCCTGATCCTGGACGATTCGACCAGCAGCGTCGATACTGAAACGGAGCATCTCATCCAGGAGGCGCTGGTCGCCCTGATGGAAGGCCGAACCACCTTCATCATCGCCCAACGCCTGCTAACGCTCAAGCGGGCCGACCGTATCTTGGTCCTGGACGGCGGGCGCATCGTCGAACGAGGCACGCACGCCGAGTTGCTCGCTCAGGGCGGGCTGTATCGCCAGATTTATGATCTGCAACTGCGGGATCAGGAGGAGTTTGTGGCCTTGCAAGAAAAATTGGCGGCGTAAACCTACCCAGTTGAAGCGCAAGCCAAGTCCGTGACTTGGCGGGCTGCTAGGCCAAAGCCGCAAGTCGGTAGGGAGTCTCCCTGTGGGACAGATTGACTATGAGCGAGCTAACTATCGAACGAAGCTGCGCCTCAAACCGACCAGGGGCAGGGGACGCAGATGAACACAAATTTTCGCAGATAAAAAATTAAAAAAGAAAAATCAGCGTTTATCAGCGTGAATTTGGGTCCAAATCTTGTCTCATCTGTAAAGAAATTTTAGGTTCAAGGATTTCAGATAAAGCAAAAGGAAGTATAATTTACAGGAAATAGAAATCGAAGGAGGCCAACCATGCCCTCACCATTTCCGGGGATGGACCCGTACATCGAACAAAGCAAAATCTGGGTTGATTTTCACAACCGGCTGGCCGATGAAATGAGCGCCCAACTCAACGCTCAAATTCGACCGGCCTATTTTGCCCGGTTGACGCCCTACACCACCTACGAAGTGGTGGAGATTAGCCAGGCTCGCTTGCGGGCTGTCCGGCCTGATGTGGGGGTGATGCGGCGGGATACCCCGGCCCAGCCGGATAGGGCGGAGGCCGTCCTTGAAGCGACGCCCGTTGAGAGCGCGGTCGAACTGGACGGGCCGCTGGAGTTGCTCAGTGTCGAAATCTATCACGCCGATGATGAGGTCCTGGTCACGGCTATTGAAATCTTATCGCCGGTCAACAAACAACCGGGCCATCAAGCCTACACCGATTATCTACGGAAACGACGGGAACTGTTGCGCTCCACCGCCCATCTTCTGGAGATTGACCTGTTGCGGGGCGGAACCCGACCGCCTTTGACGATGGACGTACCCGAAGCCCCCTACTACATCACCTTGAGCCGGGTCGAACGGCGACCGTTTGTCTCCGTGTGGCCGATTCACCTCCAGACCAGGCTGCCCGGCGTCCCGATCCCCCTCCAAGCGCCTGACCCCGATGCGATCCTCAAACTCAGCGATGTTGTCGCCGCCGTTTACGAGCGGGGTGGGTATGATGCCCAGATCGATTACAGCCAGTCTGTGCCGCCTCCGCCCCTCTCGCCCGAAGAGGCCGCCTGGGTCAAGGAACGTAGTGGGCAACAAGCGTAAGAGCGACCTCGTCACCTCAATCAAAAGTTACCCGACAGACCGCCGTCCTCGTAAAACGCAAAACGTGAAACGTAATCCCTGGCACAGCCACGAGAATACCCAAAGGGCACAGGTGAAAATATTTTGCTACCTGCTAACGGCTATCCGCTACCTGCTATTTTCAGAGGAGATACAATGACCCACCAAAAAAACGGACATCATAAAAACGGGCGTAACGGCCTGTTCAACCTAAAACTCAAACCAAGCCCCACCGCCGAGGAGCAGGAAGCCATCCGGCAGCGGGAGGCCAAAATCAAGGATTTGCTGCCGGACGAGGCGGAGGATGACCTGCTGGGTAAAGCCTACGACGGGCGCTTGTTGCGGCGGTTGTTCGGCTTTGTCACCCCCTACCGGGGCCGCCTGATCGCCGCCGTGATCTTGATGATCGTCACCTCGTTGTTGGGCGTGGCCGGACCGTGGATCATCGGCCAGGCTATCGACACCGGCATCCGGGCGGGGAGCCTGGAGCGGCTGCGCTGGTGGACGCTGCTTTTCATCGGCGTGGCTGTGGTGGAGTGGATCACCAATCGCAGCCGCATCGCCATTATGGCCTACGTCGGAACCCGCGTGGTGGCCGACATCCGCAGCCGCCTCTTTCGCCATCTCCATCGCCTGTCGCTCAACTTCTTCTACAACTACAGCGTGGGGCGTTTGATGAGCCGCCTTATCAGCGATGTAGGCGTAGTCCAAGATTTTGTGACCTGGTCGATTACGGGCCTGGCCCGGGCCGGTTTTGTACTGCTGGGCATCGTCGGGGCTATGCTACTGCTCAACTGGCGACTGGCCCTGGTCACGTTCGTCACGCTGCCGCTGGTCATCATCCTGTCTAACTACTGGCGCAGCCGGGTGCGGCACGTTTACCGGGCCACCCGGCAGCGGCTATCGCTGATTAACGGCTACCTCAACGAGTCGATCTCCGGTATCCGGGTGACCAAGAGCTTCAGCCGTGAGGGACACAACCGGGGCCATTTCGACGATCTGAACCGCTCCTACTTCGACGCCAATGTGGAGGCCACCCGGCTGTCGGCCATCTTCTTTCCCGGCGTCAATTTTATGGGCTTTGTGGCGATGGCTTTGGTGGTCGGCGTGGGCGGCTGGCTGGTGCTGGATGAGGCCCTGACCGCCGGGACGCTGGTTGCTTTTCTGCTCTACGTGGATCGCTTTTTCGATCCCATTCGGGACCTGGCCCAGCGGTACAACACCTTCCAGGCGACGATGGCCGCCAGCGAGCGAATTTTTAGTCTGCTCGACACCGAACCGGATTTACAGGACAGGTCGGAGGCCATTGAGTTGCCGCCGCTCCGGGGCCGGGTTGAGTTTGAGCGGGTGGGTTTCCACTACAAGCCGGATGAGCCGGTGCTGCGAAGCATCACCCTGACCGCCGAGCCGGGGCAGCGCATCGCCCTGGTTGGGGAGACGGGCGCGGGCAAAAGCACGATGATCCGCCTCCTGGCCCGCTTCTTCGACGTAACCGAGGGGGCCGTTCGCATCGATGGCTACGATGTGCGGGCGGTGACGCGGGCCAGTCTGCGGGCGCAGTTGGGCATTGTTTTGCAGGATACGTTTCTGTTCGGGGGGACGATGATGGACAACATCCGGTACGGTCGCCTCGAAGCGGAGGACGAAGCGGTGATCGCAGCGGCGCAGGCGGTTGGGGCACACGACTTTATCGCCAGTTTGCCGGCGGGGTATCAAACCGAGGTCGGCGAAAACGGCGTCAACCTGAGCGTGGGGCAGCGGCAGTTGCTCTCTTTTGCTCGCGCTCTGCTGGCCGACCCCCGGCTACTGATTTTGGATGAGGCCACCAGCAGCGTCGATACAACCACGGAGAAACAAATCGAACAGGCCCTCGACCGGCTGATGGCCGGGCGGACCAGTTTCGTCATCGCCCACCGTCTCAGCACCATTATCAACGCCGACAAAATCGTGGTTCTCGACCAGGGGCGCATTGTCGAGACAGGAACCCACGCCGAGCTGCTCAAGCAACGGGGCCGGTATTATCATTTGTATACGATGCAGTGGGCGCAAACGGTCTAACTATTTCAACCGAAGAGCTTGTTGAGCCAGGCCACAAACCGCCCCGACAAATCGTGATCGTGACGGAGAACGCGGGCGGTGATCGCTTGGCCCATCGCGCCGCCAAATCCTCATCGGCATCGACCACCACGCCCAACGCCTGCAAACCTGGCTCTTTCAGACGCACCGGAATGTCAGTTAACATCTCATCAAGGCCGCCATCTCGACCCGGTACAATGACATCAAAAGTTTCCGGAACCTTGGGCATCTGGCACAAAGCCCAGACCACGTGTTGGTCATTCTTACCTTCGACTAACAGGTGAGCATTCTTGGCCGATTTGCGAGTCACTATCGTACCTCGATGTCGTGTTCGACGGCTACTTTTAGCTCCTCGCCGGTGTAGGCCACAGTGTCGATGTAGTCATCCTTGCGCTCCAACCGGAAAACGGTGCCTGCCTCTTCCGCCTGAGCCTCTGCCAGGGCCTCTTGAAAGGCGGCCAACGCATCC
>CAZWZZ010000416.1:0-5985 GCA_964638395.1 uncultured Caldilineaceae bacterium | reverse complement strand
AAACGAGGGTAATCTTCACTCTGGCGCACAATCCAGCCGGAGCGAATGAGTGCTTTTTTCTTATTCAACTTGGCATACGAAAACTCATAGATCAAAAATTAGCCCCAGTGCCATTGAGCTGGTTGATTAACGCTTACATCAAGCGATTTACCCAGAACAGAGCGGCGAATGAATTCACTCCGAATAGATGCCTGCATTCTTTAAATGTCAAGAACCAAAGGGCAATGGTCAGATACTTCTGGTTCAAATACGACTTTGAAATCTAAAACATTCACATGTCTGTTGACCAACATATAGTCTGCATTTCTACCTGGTTTCTTGTAGTGTGAGTTGCGTGTTCCTCTTTTGGTTCGGGTTGTAACCAAATCCGTTAACCCAGCTTCAGATAATTTTTCTAACGTTTCGCTTTCCGGCTCAACATTGAAATCTCCGCAAACTATAAGGAGATCATTTCTCTCTACGATGCGTGTTATAATTGATACAAATTTGCGAGCTTGTTCAGCCCTCTCAGGTGTGTCCATTTTTCCTCTTAGATCGCGTAAACCGTGCATATGTGCGACACAGATTGGACGATTTTTTTCGTAATCGAACACTCTAATAGCGTGTGCATTGCGAGATCGAGGATGTTCGCCGTATCCGTTAGAAGAATATGTTTTGTGTACAAAATCTTGGACCTGGGCGATGATTGGGAAAGATTTTCTGACAAAGGTAGCAAGTCCCCACTGCGAAGGAACTTGAGTATTCTCATCCCAAAGAACCCCTTGGGCAGCCGGGCAAAAAATAGCGACATGATCGGGTAGTGCTAATGCAACATCTCGAAAAAAATTCGCTCGTTGTGGAAGCACATGATCCCCATCCCGGTAAGTCAGCCAATCTTTGTCTGTGGCAGGACTATGTACAACTTCCTGTAGACAAAGAATATCGGGGCTATTATGATTCAAGTAGGGAAGCAGTTTATCATACAGTTTTCCACCCCATCCGTTGAGACACATGATTTTCATTTTTATTTCTTCATTTTATGCCACAGAGTTCAGTTTCTAAACTGTTATAAAATCCTTACATAGCCCAGGCTACCTAAAGATTTAACGATACACTCTTTCATTATAAAACCATCCCTCATCCCCCGCACCGTTCGCAGCGCCATCTTCCGTTGCGCCTCCCCCCGGCGGAAGGGGCAGCCGACCCTACCGGGGTTGATAAATATGATACGTTAGGCGGGTGGGGGAGTCAAGTTTTTGTCAACGAAGGGGGGGCAGAGACCCCCCTACTATGGGCAATTCCTATGGGCAATTTTAGGCGGAGGCTGACGCTACGTGCGGCTCGGTCACCACCTCCGGCTCGGCCAGGCGATGGATCCAGGGACCGTAGAAGAAGCGCCACAGGGCGATGCCCACCTTGATAACCTCCTCGGTGATCGACAGCAGATAGACCCAGTAGACCGGCAGGCCCCAGATGAAGGCCCCGGTGAAGGCCAGCGGCACACCGATCAGCCAGATCGCCCCGGCATCGAGGAAGAAGGAGAAGCGGGTGTCGCCGCCGCTGCGGAGGACGCCGATGAAGATGAGCAGGGCCGTGATTTTGATGGGCAGGATCAGGCCCATAATGGTCATCACGCTCCGGGCGGCCGCGACCACGTCTGCCGAAACATTGTAGAGGGACATAATCGGCCCGGAGGCGGCGATCACCAGCCAGCCAATCGGCAGCCCGACCAGCACCCCCAGAGCCATAAAGCGTTTGCCGTAGTCGTAGGCTTTGTCGATCTCGTCCGCTCCGATGCGGTTGCCGATCATAATGGCGCTGGCGCTGGCCATAGCCAGAAAGATGATGAAGGCCATGCGCTCGATGGTGACGACGATGTTGATGGCGGCGATGGCTTCGGTGCTGATGCGGGCGTAGATGATGCTGTAGGTGGTGATGCCCAGCGACCAGGCCACTTCGGTCATCACTACCGGCAGGCTGGTTTTCAGGAATTTCGGGACAAAGCCCAGATCGAAGGCCAGCAAGCGGCGGGGCGAGGCGGCCAGCGGCGATTTCGTCAAGTAGATGACCAGCAGCAGGATGACCGGCTCCAGGAAGCGAGCGCCGCAGGTAGCGATAGCCGCGCCGGCCACTTCCAGACGGGGCATGCCGAAATGGCCGAAGATGAGCATATAGTTCAGCGTGGTGTTGAAGATCAGGGCGATGGCCCCGACGATCATCGGCAGCCGGACCGACTCGATGCTGCGTAGAATAAAGGTGTAACAGACCGCCACCGCCGTGCCGACGTAACTAAAGCCGACGATCCGCAGATAGCTGCTACCCAGGGTGATGACCGCCGGGTCTTCGGTGTAGATGCCCAGAATCCAGTCCGGGGCCAACACCGCCCCCAGCCCAAAGAGCGTACTCCCGGCCAGCCCGATCAGGACCGATAACCCTAGTGCTTTATGGATACCGGCCAGATCCCCCTTGCCCCAATATTGGGCCGTGAAGACCGCCGCCCCGCTGGCAATACCGAACAGCATCAGAATCATCAGGAAGAAAATCTGGTCGGCCAACCCGACCGCAGCCACCTCCGTCGCTCCCAACTGGCCGATCATCAACATATCGACCGCGCCGAGGGAAAAGGTAATCAGGTTTTGGATGACAATCGGCGTCCCCAATTTGAACATCGTGTGGTAAAAAGTTTTGTCTTGAAATAGAGCGAAGCGCATAATGTATTTTTTATCCTTCCTCCCTAATGGGTAGCTCTACACAACATCGTGGATAGCGCGGAGCCAGTCCGTGACTGGCGGTTCCGGCCCAGAATCGCCAAGTCACGGACTTGGCTCGCGCTGAAAGAGCCGCTTTTTGACTGGTCCACGCTCAAGTGCAGAGCTACCCCCTAATGAAAACCTAATGAAAAATCTGACGGGAGTCACTATCAGTAGACCGCCGCATCCCTTCGACAAGCTCAGGACACGGCCTGAGTAAACCGAGGCAGGAGGTTGTATCGAAGGGTGCGATTGCAGTCTACTGAGTATAGCCAATTTCGGCAACGTTCACATCCAACTAAAGATGTATTGAAACCACTCCCAATTACAAAGACCCCCTCGTAACCACGAGGAGGTCTTTGCCGAATGTTTTTATGATGATGGTACCCCGGGCAGGACTCGAACCTGCAACCGACTGCTTAGAAGGCAGTTGCTCTATCCATTGAGCTACCGGGGCCAATTAACCTGATCGAGACAGGCGGGCTAGTTTTACAAGGTTGAATTGGCGCTATTGTCCAAAACTCGTTTGATGCTACTAATCAAATCTTTGGGGCCAAAGGGTTTAGTAATGTAGTCGGATACTTTGGCTACCTGTAAGCCCAAAACTTTGTCAATACTTTGGGCGCGGGCGGTGACGACGATGACCGGAATATCGGCTAACTCTTTGTCGGCCTTCATCTGGCGATATACTTCCCAGCCGTCCATATCGGGCATCATCAAATCGAGCAGGACTAAATCGGGCTTCTCTTTTTTGAGGGCTTCCAGACCTTGCGCCCCGCCGACGGCTCCCAATACTTCAAAGCCTTCCCGTTCCAAAACAAGGCGGGTCAAATCGATCATTTCGGCTTCATCTTCGATACACAGGATGCGCTTTTTATCGCTCATTCAGTTCTTAATCCCCCGTCTCCAGATCTACGACTTTGGCCAGGCTTTGCCGCACGTCGTTTGGGACAAAAGGCTTTGTAACGTAATCGTTGACTCCGGCTCGTTCGCGGGCGATGATCTCTTCAAAGGAGTTGTTACGGGCGGTGACGACAATCACCGGGATTTTTTTCAGGCGTAAGTCCGCTCGCATCTGGTGATACACTTCCCAGCCATCCATCTCCGGCATCATAATGTCCAGCATTACCACATCCGGCGGGTCGTGGCGCATCGTTTCCAGGGCTTCTTGACCGCTTGTGGCCCCCTCAACCTGCACGTTTTGGGGCTGCAAAATCAAGCCAATCAGTTCAGCCACACCCGGTTCATCATCGACACACAAAACACGCAAACGCTTATTCATGCTATCCTCAATCAAGTAGGGTTATCAGTAGATCGCAACCGCACCCCCTACGGCCGCAGGACACGGCTTCGATACAACCTCGTGCCTCGGTTTACTCAGAATGCGGCGGCCTACTGATGATACGAGATTACAAGTCGGTGTATAAGGTGATAGTGTAGCACAACCCCCATGCTTTGTCCAGCCCGACTTTGTGACTAAACCCGCTCAACATTGCCCGATTTCAACAAATTTAGTAAACTAAATGGCTGTTTTGTACCTGTTTTTATAATCAGATGGGCCGATGAGCATTCGACATTCTGATCGCTACGAACTGAAATATTTGATCGACCGGAACCAGTATCACGGGCTGTTGGCGGCGTTGGAGGATCATATGATCCCGGATCGCCAGGGAGACAAACACGGTCGCTATTCCATCACCAGCCTCTACTATGATACCGAGGATTATAAAGCCTACTGGGACAAAATCGAGGGGCACAAATACCGGCGCAAAGTCCGGGTGCGGGTTTACGGTGACCAGCAGGTGACCCCGGAGACAGTCTGCTTTGCCGAGATCAAGCAGCGGATCAACAAAACGCTCCAGAAGAAGCGGATTCGGTTGCCCTACACGGCGGCGGAGGCCCTGTGCGGAGCCGGCCAGCCGGTGGAAACAGCCTCAACCCCGGAGCAGAAGGTGGTTGATGAGATCCGCTATCTGCACGATGTCCTGCAATTGCAACCGGCTTGCGTCGTCAGCTATGATCGCCTGGCCTTCAACGGGAGCGAGTATGATCCCGGTCTGCGGGTCACGTTTGATACCAATCTCAGGGGACGCACCCACGACCTGAGCCTGATCTCTCAGGGGCAGGCCGAGAGCCAATTTTTTGTGCCGCCGGTGTTGTGCATTCTGGAGGTCAAGGTCAATCTGCGCGTGCCCGGTTGGCTGGCCCGGTTAGTCAACCGCTACGGCTGTACGTTGCGCCGTATCAGCAAATATTGCGCCGCCCTGGAGCAGTCGAAATCTCTGCTCCAGACCCAACGTATCTCTTACTAAGGAAGGAATTGAGGAACAAAGTAACGGATGGATTTTACGTCACTATTTTCCAACTTAAATGACGCAACCGATGTCTTTAGCACCGGCGACGTCGTTTTTACGATTATTCTGAGTTTTTTGCTGTCGTTGATTATCGCCTGGGTTTATCAAACGACCTACAAGGGCGTTTCCTACACCCAATCCTACGTCCATACTTTGATTATGATGTGTATGGTCGTCTCCATCATCATGCTCATCATCGGCTCGAACATTGCCCGGGCCTTTGCCCTGGTCGGGGCGCTGTCGATTGTCCGCTTTCGGAACGCCATCAAGGATACGCGGGATGTGGGCTACATATTTTTTGCGATGGCCATCGGTATGGCCGCCGGAACCCGCTTCTATCTGTTAGCCACCGTCTCGACGATCATCATCAGCTTTATTTTGTGGGGTATGGTCACGCTCAATATGTTTGCCAAAGATGTTCGGGAGCAGATTTTGAAGGTCCGTATCCCGGCGGATATTCGGTACGACACGCTGTTCGACGGGGTCTTCACCCGCTACCTGACTGATTACACCCTCATCGCCGTGGAGACGGTGCAGGCCGGAACCCAGACGGAGCTGGTCTACGGCATCGAACTCAAGAGCCAGGCCGAAGCCCAGGATTTTATGGAGGCCGTGCGCCGGTTGAATGATAATAATAAGGTCGTGTTGGTAACGGGTTCGCACGAGGTGGATTTGTAAAAGTAGTCAACTATCAGGCCAAAATTGCAGCACAAATCGCCGATTTGTGCTACAATCCCAATAAGCTATACTCAGTTCAGAATGAAATCAGTACTTTTGATCCCGTGAGCCGCCCCCCCAGCCCCCCAACGGGGGGAATCTGGTTTTTGCTCCCCCCTGTGGGGGGCTGGGGGGGCGGGCGACAAAACTGTAGGTTTCATTCCGTTTTTAGTATAGAAGTTTTA
>CAZWZZ010000415.1:0-5985 GCA_964638395.1 uncultured Caldilineaceae bacterium | reverse complement strand
TCCCACGACCATTACCGTGGTCGAAGAGGAAGTAGCTATCGACAACGTCGTGCAGAATGGCGGCTTTGAGCAGGGGTTCGATGATCGAGGCGTTGGTCTGGGTTGGGATACGTTCAAAAATGACAGCATCAACGTCTTCTACGGGCCCGAATCATTGGCTTACGTCCGGGACGGTTCCGAAGCGCAGCGCATTACCACGGTTGGGGCCTCTCAGGGAAATCGGTACACCGGCATCTACCAGCAGTTCGATGTCGTCCCTGGCGAGCCGTACACGTTAGAAATGCACGGTCAGATTCGCTCCCCCTTCGGCAATGTCGAGGCCAGTAGTTATGGCTATCGGATGCAGTACGCCGTCGCCCAGCGGGCCATGCGGAATTGGGAAATGGTTCCTGATGAGGCGTGGGTCGAATTACCGTGGGATGAGCAACCCCTCGACTCGCCCGCCGCCGAATTTTCGGAGTATACGACGGAAATCGTACCTACCTCGGAACGAATTACTCTTTTCATCCGCACCTGGAACAAATGGGCCGATGTCGGTGAGGCTCACTTCACGCTGGATGACATCAGCCTGACCGGCCCAACGATGGTCACGGAAACGATTGTGGTGGCTGCGGCCAACGAGTCCGTGTCGGGCGAAACCGCCAGTACAACCGGCAGCGACACCACCGACGAAGAGCAAATGGTTAACGGCGGCTTGCCGGTCACCGGTGTCGGCGAGAGCGGTAGCCTCAGTGGGGATGGCCGCTTCTGGGGAGCCGTCGTGGTGCTGTGTCTGCTCGGCCTCGGCGCGGTCTACCGGGCCAAGTGGACGCATTAGACTTTATGCCGACAGTTTTTGTGCTGTCAATGTCCGTCAATGAAAGCAGGATCGTTTGAATGATAGGATAAAATCCCTGAATCCTGAAAACCTTTCTCTTTTCTAGGGATAAAGAACCGGGATGAGCCATATGCGCTCATCCCGGTTTTAGTTATCCCAGGTTGCTCGGTTACAGTTCGTTATCCTACACCACAACTATGAGCGCGACTGAAGTCGCATCTCGTAGGCTAAAAGCCGATTGTCCGCCTACGCGGACAAAAGATTTTGATGCCGTCCACGGAGGTGGACGTTCGGCTTTAGCCTCTCAGGGGCGATTTCAATCGCGTTTTGCGGGATTGTCCCAAAACCGGAACAATTTAGCAAATTGTTCTACAAAATAAGTGCCCTCAAACAAGCCCCAAACTCCTCACCCCAAACAACAACCCAATCAACAACGGTTGGTGAAGCATATAAATCAGCAGCGAATGTCGTCCCAGAAAACGAAGACCGCGCACCAGAGCGGTTTGGCTGACATCCGGCAGCGAGAAATTCGGCTGGCCGTGGGGATAAAGGGTGTAGCCAACAAAGATGCCGATCAGGGCGATGCCGAACCAGGGCAGCATCGGGTAATAATCGACCATATAAATGCCCCGCTGTTTGATGCCCAGCCACAGCAGCCAGGGATGGGAGACTAGCAGATCATCCACATAAAGCCCCGCCCCGATGCAGGCTACCCCGGCGGCCAGGGTTAGCCATTTGTTGAGCCGCAGAAAAGGGTAGGCCACGATAATCGACGCGCCGAGGAGGTGCAGGATGCCGAAGATGACGAAGCCCCGCCCGATGAAAAAATAGGTGGCGACGGTGATGAGCAGGCCCAGGCCAAAAACGACGCCGCCTCGACGTAGATATTTTCGGAACGGCGGAAAGTGGCCGGTTTTTTGGCGGTAGCTGTTGGCGCTGAGCGTCAACGACACGCCCATCACAAACGTGAAGTTGGTGGCGATGAAGCGGGCGAAACTTTGCCAGCCCGTCCCCAGAATATTGCCCTGATACAGGCCGAAGAAGCTCAAATCCCACATAAAATGGTAGAATACCATCAGCACGATGGCAAAACCTCGGTGGGTATCGACTTCCCAAAATCGCGGGCGTGGCTTAGATGTTTGCAATCGTCTAACCCGATTTCTACAGGGTGACCGGCTGGCCGGTGCGGGCCGATTCATAGATCGCCAGAATGCTGCGGAGGAAATCGCGGCTGAGGCTCAGGGGCACGACCGGCTCGGCCCCATCCAGAATACACGCCTCCATCGCCTGCACCTCACACAGGTAGGGGTTGATCTGGGGCGGCATAATCCGCTCCTCTTCATTATCAACCGTCGTCAGCACAAAGTTAGTCTGTTGATTGCCCAGCCAGGGTTTCCACGGCTCGCTGATGTCGAGTTTGGCTCTGTCGCCCACAATCTGCGTACCCTGGCGGGGTGGGGAGCGAAAGCCGCTGGAAATTTGGGCCGACGAACCGTTGCCGAATCTGAGTTGGGCCATCATATAAACATCGACGCTCTCCTCACCGGTCACCTGCTGCGCCCAGACCTCGACCGGGGCGGCTCCGTTCATCACGATGGCCAGGCTGTTGGGGTAGACGCCCACATCCCACAGCGAGCCGCCGTGCAACTCGCTCTGTAAGCGGACGTTCTGGCTGTTCTCCGGCGGCAGGTAAAAGGCGAACCAACTGTTGATAGTCTGCAATCGGCCCAACCGCCCGTCGTCGATGATTTCTTTGATCTGCCGGGTCTGGGGATGGTGCAGATACATGAACGCTTCAAAAATGGTGACGTGGTTGGCTTGGGCCGCCGCCTCGACCCGCTCGAAATCTTCCAGCGTCGTCACCAGCGGTTTCTCACACAACACGTGTTTGCCCGCCTCCGCCGCCTGGACCGTCCACTCGGCGTGAAGTTGGTTGGGCAGGGAGATGTAGATGACATCCACATCGGGATCGGCCAGCAGCGCCTCATAGCTACCGTGGGCTGTGGCGATGCCCTTCTCTTTCGCATATGCCTCGGCTTTGGCCCGGTCGCGGCTGGCCACGGCCACCAACTCACTCCGCTCCGCCTGGCGAATCGGATCGATCAGCGCATTGTTGATACGAGCAGTGGAGAGCAGCCCCCACCGAATTTTGTCGGCCATTGTGGTTCCTTTCTGGCTCTCTGAGATTTTTTGTGGTGAGGGCATCCTTATGCCCGCTCCCGCATTGGGATGCGTTCGCTACCCCATAAAAGCTCATAGAGCCTCCTTTCTTTCCGTTTTACGCTTTACGTTTTTACGTCGTTTGGTCCCTAGCCACACCTGCTGACCCCCGGCTGAGATTGTATTTCTCAAATGTCATTCTATTTATACTGTGGCAAACTCGGTATACTCTCGCATGTTGGGCGGCTGAAAGGCCAAGACAATATCCTCTTTAGGCACACCGGCGGCCAATAGCTCCGGCACAATGCCGCGATCCGTCCAATCCTCTTCTATCCAGAATTTGCCATCCCGAAGACGGACATAAAATGTTGTACCCCGAATGCGCTTTTTGTTGTCCCAGCCCGTGTCAATCAACATATAATGGCCCCGCTCATCATCAAAAACAACCTCCGTGTCTTGGTTCGGTTTGGGGTGTTGGTTAATGATTTCGAGATAACGAGACAGCACTTGTTTGATAATCATTTGATAACGCTCTAATTTCTCCATTGCTTGATCTCCATCTGCTCAATATCAACCACAATTAACTTGATGCTGTATTGCTCAAGCAAAAATTGAAACGACTCTCGTTGAAATATGTAATCGTAGACAACATCACTAATGGCCATAAATAAAATTCGCTCAGGCTCAACTCTTTTGAGAAAACTAACATACATCAGATATTGCCCCATCGCCGATTGCATCTCATTGATGGGCGAGTAACCACCAAAGGTCTTGATCTCGATGGCTATTTTCTCCTGATCACGTTGGGCGGCGATGAGCCGTTCAGCCCCTAAATCAGCAAAAACCCGGGTGTTGGCATCAAATTCAATGGTGTATGGATCGTGAGTAATCGTCCACCCATCGTTAATCAAGGCGTTTTTGACCGCTTCGTGAATTTTATCTTTCGCCGCCATTGTATCTTCTCTCATTGCTCCTAAACTTTACGGTTGATTGTACCTCAATTCAAGGTAACTTTACAAAATTAGGACTTACACAGTTGGCTCGTCGGCGGTTTGTTCCACGGGGAGGCTTCGTACTTCTACAATGTCACATGCGCCCCCCTAGCCCCCCAGCGGGGGGAATTTCTGTCTTGTCTCCTCCCTTTGGGGGCTGGGGGGGCGTTTCAGGGTCAAATTATGTTAATGTGACATTGTCGAAGTACTTATAACTAACCGCCATCTTCAGTCGAATAGTTGCGGAGAATTTGTGAAAATGGGGCAAGTCTGGAATAATGAGCTTTTTAACGAGCCACACGCAGTAGACCGCAGCATCCCTTCGACAAGCTCAGGACACAGCCTGAGTAAACCGAGGAACGAGGTTGTATCGAAGGGTGTGATTGTGGTTTACGGATACTGGACGATACTATGAACGATTCTATCTTAAACCATCCGCTGGTTAGCGAACGATACTTCTTCCCCCGCCCGGCTAACCTGCCCGACCCCTTCTGGGTCGAGTGTGGTCAGGTGCGCCTGGCTTGCTACTATCACCAAAAACAGGCCGACGCCAAAACCATCGTCCATTTTCACGGCAATGGCGAAGTGGTCGGCGATTATCTGTATGATTTTGTGCCGACGCTGGATCAGTTGGGCTACAACGTTTTTTTGGCCGAATATCGGGGCTACGGGATGTCCGGCGGCCAACCGGAATTGGTGACCATGCTGGCTGACGCCGAGCAGATCATCAAGGCGACCGGCCTGCCGCCGGAGCAAATCATCCTGTTTGGGCGCTCGGTCGGCTCGATGTATGCCCTGCACGCCGCCTCCCGGTTTCCGACGATAGCCGGTCTCATCCTCGAGAGCGGCATTGCCAACCCGCTGGAGCGGCTGGTCATCCGCATTGACCCGCAAGAGTTGGGCGTGACGCATGACCAACTCCGGGCCGCCGTGGCTCAAGACCTTAATCACCGCCAAAAGCTGGCCGCTTATCAGGGCGCAACGCTCATTCTGCACACCCGTTACGATGGCCTGGTCGATGTCTCCCACGCCGAGCAGTTGCACGATTGGGCGGCCACACCAAAAACGCTGAAAATTTTCGAGCAGGGCGACCACAATAGCATTTTGTACGTCAATTTTCGGGAATATTTTGAGCTGGTGCAGACGTTTATTCAAAGTCTGTGAGGGGGTTACTCCAACCCGGGGACGAAATCCCCATAGGTTTCCAACGCCGGTTGCGGCCGGGGTCCGACAAAAATCGGATTGGTGATGGCCAGCAGCCGGTCATCCTCGGCATCGGCGGCGATTTCGAGCCGATACCAGGCCGGCTCGCTCAACTGAGCCTGGTCACTGTAACTCAACCTCGCTGCGTCGGTCTCGATGGCTTGGGCCAGCACGACCTCGTCATTCTTGACAATCCGTGCCCGCGCCGGGTGGGGAGAGGCCCACACCTCGGCCTGAAAGTCAATCGCGCCGGCCACCGGCCCCAAATCAGCGCCGATGTCGTACATTTTCCCGCCAACCTTCGCCTGAAACCGAACCTCCGGCCCCAGACTGAGATAGACCCGGCGCTGCCGCAAAGCGGCTAAAATGGCCGCGCCGGATAGCGATTCAGCGTAAACATAGAGTTTGGACCGGCCCAACTGTTCAGCCGGGTAGGGCGTCCCCGGCAGCGGCGTCGAGGCATGAAAATCGCTGCCGCACATGGCCGTTGCCCGATGACCGGCGTTGAGCCACCGGCTCCACAGGGCGACCGCCTGACGATTAGAGGGCCAACAGGCCGCCCGATCCGCCCGATTCCAAATTTCCAGACAGTGGACATATTGCAAGGCCGTACTCCCGTCTTGCCAGTCGAACGGGGGCCGCATGGGATGGTTGATCGAGGTGACCAACCCCTGCTCGGTCATCCGGCGCATCAGCGCGGTCGTAGTATTATACGGCCCGGACAGCTTAATCGTCGTCAGACCGACACAGACCCGCTCCATCCAATCGAGCCGCTGCTCCAGCCCGTAGACGTTGAAATGTCCATTTTGCAGG